>SVTD01000044.1 GCA_015063955.1 Oscillospiraceae bacterium
CACGCATGCTCCTTCAGTCAGCCTTGCGGCTGACAGCTCCCTCTCGGAGGGAGCCTTATTTTCGTCAGCTTAAACCCACCGACAAACCCGAATTTGAAGGTGCGGTTCGTGTGCAGATGGGTGGACCGTCGAGGACTCCGGTCCCTTGTATAATATCATTGGAGGTTTTTCTGTTCAACGGCAAAAGCCTCTATGGAACCACCCGCTTAGCGGGTGGTTTTCGTTATACAAGAAAAGCCTTGAAGCCGGTAAAGCTTCAAGGCTTTTCTTTAATTTGCAGTATCACCGAAGACCTGTTCTGCAAGGGACTTGCAGTATTCAAGGGAGAATGCGGGGTCCTGGGAGATTATTTCATTTTCAAGCGCCAGCTCCTCTGTATAATCGGAAAGGCGGTAGGTGGTGATTCTTCCGCTTCCCGTAAGGACGTGGGTGACGATGGGGGTCACACCGTAATCCTTGACATAAACGTTGCCGCTTTCGTCCTTATCAAGGGTAACGTTTGCAATTCCGCCAACCATTCTGTTGGCAATTCCCGCACCTGACTGAGCCGTTGAATTAATAAAGTTTCCGATCGAATAGTAAACCAGCATTTTGTGATTCCCGTCATCAATAAGCTCAACGGGCTGGATCACGTGAGGATGTGTGCCGATAACAAGGTCAACTCCGCACTCAAACATTATATCCGTCCAGTAGTCCTGATTTGAGTCAGGTGAGAGGACGTATTCCGTGCCCCAATGGGGAAGCACCACCGTGAAATCTGCCAGCTCCTCAGCCTTTGCTATATCGCGGCGAAGAGTTGCCTCGTCAAGAAGATTCACGCAGTAAGGCATATCGGAGGGAAGGGGAATACCGTTAGTTCCGTAGGTGTAATTCAGAAAAGCGATCTTCATTCCTTTTTCTTCTCTTACGTAGATCTCCGTCTGCTCTTCGGCAGATGAGTTGATACCGAGAACTTCGATTTCGGGGTAGCTGGTCTCCCAGAAGCTAATACAGTTGCGAACGGCCTTCGAGCCACGGTCTATGGTGTGATTAGTAGCGTGGAGGATAATATCAAAGCCTGCACCGGCAAGGGAATCCCCAACCTCAAACGCCCCGTTGAAGCTGGGGTAGCCCGAAAGTCCCATATCCCGACCTCCGAGAATTACCTCCTGATTTACAAGGGCAACGTCGGCGCCTTCTATATCATCCCTTACGTTAGCAAAAAGGTGATCGTAATTATAGGTTCCGTCTGCCATTTCGCCGCTTTCGGACACCTTTTCGTGGAGAAGGATATCTCCTACCATAGATATCGTAACGGTATCGTCAATGATGACAGGCTCGGTTTCGGGAGGGGAAGTGGTTTCCTCTGTCTTTGCAGTATCGGGCGCTGCGGTAACGTCAGAAGAAAGGTCTGACTCAATTATGCGGCAGGAGCTGAGTGAAAGGAGAATTGAAAGGATTACTGCCGCTATTATAAGTGATCTTTTATTCATATTACCATCCGAGAGTTCTGAGCCAGTTGCGACTGATGGCAGCGTTTTCAAGGGACGTAAGTCCGAAGGCAGGGGTATCCTGCTCAACTATCACCCATTTTGCGCCGATTGCTTCTGCGGTATCGAGCACTGCAGTCATATCGACTCTGCCGTATCCCACGGGGCGGAACTCAAAGCCCTCGGGGTTGCTAAAATTACACTTTTCGTAATCATAAGTACCCTTGCAGTGGAAATCCTTCAGATGAACGAGGGGACAGCGGCCGTCGTATCTCATCATATAATCGGATGCATCTCCGTGGCCCGTGGTAGCCCAGCAGACGTCTATCTGGGGAAGGAGATTATCGTCAGTCGTATCCCTGAAGATAAGATCGAGCTCGTATTCGCCGTCTGCCTTCTTGAACTCCCAGGCGTGGTTATGATAGAGGATCTGTATGCCGTTTTCCTTAAAGTATGCACCTGCACGGTCGAGGCGCTTTATCATTTCATCGTATCCCGCCTTTTTGTACTGGTAATCGCCCCAAAATGCGGCTATGGCAAGATATGACACACCAAGGGTCTTATATTTTCTGAGAGTTTCTTCCGTGTCATCAATAATGTCGCCTGTGCCGACGTGAGCGGAGATAATACGAAGTCCGATGCTGTCGCAAAGAGCACGAAATTCCTCGGGCTCCATGCCGTAGCTTCCGTTACAGGACTCGATACCGCAGTAACCCATCTCCTTTACGGCTCTGAGGGTTTTCTCCGGATCCTTTTCCATATCATCTCTTACAGAAAAAAGCTGAAGTGCTACGGGTAATGCCATATTACTGACCGTCCTTTTTTGAATTTTATATTTTTATTATATTATCAGCAGTCGATAAAATCAAGGGAAACGGTGTTATTTGTAAATTAACAATTGTTTGTTATGATGTCCTTGACAGAAAAAGAGTATTGTTATATAATAGATAAAGATTGTGAATCAATCATACGCACTACATATAAGTGAGGAACGTTATGAAAAAAATTTTAGCAGTTATTATGTGCGCGCTTCTTCTTGTGGGAGCTCTTGCGGTAACAGCCTTTGCGGCTGACGAAGAGGAGACCGATCTTGTTTTCTCCATCAAGGGCGCTGAGGGTAATCCCGGTGATATCATCAATATCGAGGTTTACCTTGAGAAGAACCCCGGAACCTGGGCTTGCAAGTTTGAGACCCGTTTTAACGAAAGATATTTCACACTTCTTTCCGTTGATAACGGTGAGGTGTTTACAGACGGTGAGTTCCAGAAGAGCTTGCTTACAAAGCGCGGCAAGTACGAGTACTATGCCGAGGGTAACGACCCTAACGTAAACAACAGCAATACAGGCCTCATCCTTACTCTCACCTTTGAGATCAATGAGGCAACACCTGCAGGTGAGTACGATTTTTCTATTTATTTCCCCGATGACGGCTACGGCTGGTTCTTCGACGGAAGCACTCTTATGGATGAGGTAGTTCACTATACCGTATCCGCAAAGAATATTGCAACCGTTAAGGTTGGCGGCTCCGGCTCAACCGATTCTGCAGTTGACGATACTACGGCTGCTGCTCCCTCTGACGGCGACGTTGTAACAGACAAGGACACAGACGGCGGTAAAGCTCCCGAAACTCAGAAGCCCGCTCCCGGACTTCCCGTATACGAGGTTGTTACGGATGAGGCGGGTGATGTAAAGAGAGACGAGGACGGCAGCGTTGTAACAAAGCACGCCGTAGACTCTGACGGTAATTTCCTTTACTACGAAACTGACCGCGACGGCGACGTTGTAACAGACGAGGACGGCAAGAACGTTGAGTTTGCAGATACCACGGGCGCTGAAACAACTGCGGCATCTACCACAGGTGCGGCGCAAGATGAAAGCGCAGAAGGCGGCTTCTCCCCCTATAAGATCATTCTTATTGCGGCTGTAGGCGCGGTGATCGTCGGTGCTATCATCGTAATCATCGTTCTTACAAGACCTAAGAAGAAGGACGAAGAGTAATTGAAAATCAACAAGGCTGTTTCTTTTAGGGCAGCCTTGTTTTTTTGTTTGACCTTCAAATTCGGGTTTATAGGGGGGATACGGTCGCTTTTTTGAAAAAAAGCTCCGCAAAAAACTTCAAAAAAGGGGATGGGTATAAATTCGGGTTTATCGGTGAGTTTTAAACTAAAATTTGATAAGCTGAAGAAGCGATTTGCACCCAAGCCTCCCTCCGGGAGGGAGGTGGCTCGCGAAGCGAGACGGAAGGAGCACTCGACACGAACGTTACTTGCTCGCTTTATAGCGACTGCTTTCCGTTCGTTCACGCATGCTCCTTCAGTCAGCCTTGCGGCTGACAGCTCCCTCTCGGAGGGAGCCTTATTTTCGTCAGCTTAAACTCACCGATAAACCCGAATTTGAAGTTTTGATTCGTGTGCTGATGGACGGCGGGCAAGGGTCTGCCCGCCCTACGGTTTACCTATCATCCCACCGATAAACCCGAATTTATACCCATCCCTTTTCAAAGTTTTTTGGGAGTGCAGAGGACTTTTTTACAAAAAGTCCTTTGCATCAACTCCCCGATAAAAAGGTTTTGCGTCCTTAGTCTCCGGATCCAAAGAAAAAAGAGCCGAAGGCTCTTTTTTACTTTTTAAGAACTGCCTGATCCTTGGCGGGGCTTGCGCGGCCTGCGATATCGGGGGCGCGGCGCTCGAGGGCGGCAAAGGATATCTCGATATCCTCACGTGCCTCCTCTTCGGAGAAGCAGCCGACTGTTACCATATCGCAGTCGCGGATGGTTGCCCAGTTAAAGTTGAGACCTACAAAGGGAGTAGTTCTTCCCGCCGCCATTGATTTGATTGTCATAACGGGCTTCTTTGCGCCTCTGATAATGGAGTTTACAGCCTCCACCTCTACCTGCATAAGGAATCCCATACAGTTATAGATCTGAATATAGGTTTCCACGTCGTAGCCGTTCTCATCGGAATAGATAACGAGCTCGGGCATATGGGCGGAGAGACCGGGTATCAGTCCCGCATCGCGGATCATCTTTGTGTAATCGTCGAGGCGGTCGATGGTACGGGTGCGCTTGCAGACGAGCTGCTCGGCGGAGTAATGATGGATAAGGCAGAAGGTGGCTCCTCTGTCGGCAGAGGCCCTGATCGCCTTTTCAGCCTCGCGGCGACCCTCGGCAGAATCGTCAACGTTGATAACGGGGGTGTCCACCATTATGATCCTGCGGCCGGTCTTTTCCTGGGTGAGCTGTACTGCGCGGTGGATATGGGGCGCCTGATCGAAGGGCGCCATAACGGTATCGATGCCGCTTTCGAGAAAGGTCTCAAGCATGGGGATCATAGACTCAGGCTCGCGGTAGCGGTTCTTTATCATATTATCGGCAGAGGGGGTGCGATGGCTGTAGCCTGCCACCCAGTTCGTTCCAACGATCATTCTGGAAAGGGAAACTCCGCCAACGGTTGTTCTGGGGAACTGTTTTTTCATACTGACCTCATTTTAGAAAGGGCATCCCGTAGGATGCCCTGATCTTTTGTAATTAAAGTGCAGAAACAAGTGCCTCTGTATCGCGGGCGATCATGAGCTCCTCGTTTGTGGGGATAAGGTAAACCTTAACCTTTGAATCGGGAGTGGAGAGCTCAACGATGTCGGACTGGTGGTGAGCTGCAGCGTTGACCTCCTTGTTCATCTTGATGCCGTAGTATTCCATATCAGCACAAACTCTCTCACGAAGCTCGGTGTTGTTCTCACCCATACCTGCGGTGAATACAACTGCGTCAAGGCCGTTCATGGAAGCTGCATAGGAGCCGATGAACTTCTTGATCTGGTAAGCAAGAGTGGTAGCTGTGAGGTAAGCGCGCTCGTTGCCCTCGAGGATAGCAGCCTCGATATCGCGGCTGTCGGAGGAGATTCCGGAAAGACCTGCAAAGCCGCACTTCTTGTTCATGAAGTCGCTCATCTCGTCGGGAGTCATGCCTGTCTTCTTCATAACGTAGGTAACAACAGCGGGGTCGATATCGCCGCAGCGTGTACCCATCATAATGCCTGCAAGGGGAGTCATACCCATGGAGGTATCAACGCACTTGCCGTCCTTAACGGCAGTAATGGAGGAGCCGTTACCGATGTGGCAGGTTACGATCTTTGTGCCCTCAGTCTTACCGAGGATCTTGCACATTTCAGCTGCTACAAAGCGGTGGCTTGTACCGTGAGCACCGAAGCGGCGGATGGAGTACTCCTGGCACATCTCATAGGGAAGAGCGTACGTGTATGCCTGGGGAGCCATGGACTGATGGAATGCTGTATCGAATACGAGAACCTGGGGAACGCCGGGCATAGCCTTTGTGCAGCCTGCGATACCCATAAGGTGTGCGGGTGTGTGGAGGGGAGCGAGGTCAACACAGTTCTCAAGCTTTGCGATAACGTCGTCAGTTACGAGAACGGACTCGGAGAAGTATGTGCCGCCGTGTACGACTCTGTGACCTACAGCCTCGATCTCGGACATATCAGCGATGCAGCCGAAATCCTTATCGGTAAGGTAATCGATAACGATACCTGTAGCTACCGCGTGGTCAGGCATTGCGATCTCCTTTTTGATCTTTTCGCCGTTTGCCAGCTTGTGCTCGATAGCGCCGTCAAGACCGATTCTCTCGCAAAGACCCTTAGCGAGAACTGCCTCTGTGGATGTGTCGAAAAGCTGATACTTAAGGGAAGAGCTGCCTGCGTTTACAACAAGAACCTTCATTTTATCATATTCCTTTCAAAGAGAAAAATTAATTATTTGACAATCGCGCATATATACGTTAGAATATACATACAGATAAGATTATATATCAATTTTTTACCAAATACAATAGTTTTTCGGGAATATTTTAAAAATGAAAAGAATTTCAGCAGTAATATGTGAATTAAATCCGTTGCACGACGGGCACAGATACGTCTTTTCCAAAGCAAAAGAGGGAAGTGACCTGCTTATTGCCGTAATGAGCGGAAATTTCGTTCAGCGAGGCGAGAGCGCGGTGTACGGTAAATATAAGCGTGCTGAGTCTGCCCTTTCTGCAGGTGCCGATCTTGTCCTTGAGCTTCCTTTTCCGTATTCCTCTTCAAGTGCCGAGTTTTTTGCCGCTGCCGGCGTCAGGATCGCCGAGGGGGCGGGAGCTACTGCTCTTTATTTCGGCAGCGAATGCGGAGATACCGATGCACTCAAAAGAGCGGGCAGGGTGCTTGAAAGTGAAGAATACAAAAACGCCATGACCGTAGGGAGAAGCGCAGCTCTCAGAGCAGAGGTATTGAAAAAGCTTGCTCCCGAGCTTCCCCTGTCCCTTCTTGATTCTCCAAACGATATTTTGGGCGCCGAATATTGCCGGCGGGCAAGGATCGAGACTTGTGCAGTCAGGCGTATCAGAGCGGAAAGTGCGTCCTCCATCAGAAAACGGTGTATAGGCGAGGGCTCGGATATGCTTGATCCTGCACGCCTTCTTTCCCTTGAATACGATCACTTCAGAACCCTGAGAAGGGCTCCTTCTGATATTGCCGAATGCGGCGGCGGTGTTTTCGAAAGGCTTTATAATTCAGCCTTTACTTCATCCTCTGCCGAGGAATGGCAGGAGATGGCAAAAACCAAGCAGTATACTAATTCCCGCCTTCGCAGGGCTGCACTTTTTGCCCTGACCTCAGTCAGCTCAGAGGAGCTCAGGAGCCCTGTGCTGTTCACAAGCGTGCTCGGGGCAAATACGAAGGGAAGAGAGTATCTTCGATCTCTCCGTAAGGACGGCGTCTTCCCCATAATAACCAATCATTCCGAGAAAAAATATCTCTCCGATGAGGCAAAAAAGCAGGCAGAGCTTTCCGATTTTGCCGATTCGGTCTACGCTCTCTGCGAGAAAAGGAGCGATCCTGCTTTTTACCTTAAATCACATCCTGTGATAACTCGGTAAAATGCACAAAAAAGTTCAAAAATAAAGCGCTGTTTGTTGCAATTTTCATTGACAAACAGCGCTTTTGTATTTATAATATGTATAAATGAAAAAATGGGGTAACTGTATGTATATTGGAATCGACCTTGGTACCACCGGTGCAAAAACCGTACTTTTCAGCTCGGACGGAAGGGTACTTTGCGAATATAACAAGGAATACGAGCTTATCTTCAAGGATGGCTTCGTTGAGCAGGATGCAAACGATTGGTGGCGTCTTGTTCTCGAGGGAATGAAGCACGTTGTTTCAGAGAGCGGAGTATGTGAGATCAAGGGCATCTCCGTCAGCACTCAGGGCATTTCCTTCGTTCCCGTTGACAGAGAAGGAAACACTCTTTATAACGCCATAAGCTGGCTTGATATGAGAGCCGAAAAGGAGTGCGAGCTTCTGACGGCCCTTCACGGACACGAGAAGGTGTTTAATATAACGGGCAAGCATTGCCTTTGCGACTATTCGCTGCCGAAGATCCGATGGTTTTCCGATAACTGTCCCGAGGTTCTCGAAAAGACCTGGAAGATACTTTTCCCCCTTGACTACTTGAATTTAAAGCTGTGCGGCAGGGCAGTGACTGACTATACCATCGCCGGCGGCACCATGCTTTACGATATACACGAAAAGAAGTGGCATCCCGAGCTTCTCAGCTTTGCAGGAATTTCAGAGGATATTCTCCCTTGTGTCCTTCCCATGGGAACTGATATAGGTGTTCTTCTTCCCGAGGTTGCGAATGCTGCGGGAATTGAGGGTGAATGCCACGTGTTTATGGGCGGTCAGGATCAGAAGCTTTGTGCCATCGGTGCGGGTATCAGGGACGACGTTTGCACGGTCTCCTTCGGTACTGCAACCGCTATCTCAAGGCTTGGAAGGGCTATTGATTTCGATAAGGACAGCTCCGTTACTCTTTTCAGATTCGACGATGAAAAGTATATTTCCGAGGTAGCTCTTATGACTACGGGAGCGGCTCTCCGTTGGCTCACGAGAACTCTTTACGGCGGTATTTCCTATAAGGAAATGGATAAGCTTGCCCTTCTCAGCGAGCCGGGAGCTAACGGAGTTCGCTTCAGCTCAGATCTTTCCGTCGGCGGCGTTATCTCCGGAATTACCCTTTCCACTACTTCATCAGATATTATCTACGCTCTTTACGAGGGAGTTTCCGAGGATATTGCAAGGGCAGTCAAGGAGCTTGGAGGTGCCGAGACACTCAAGGTCTTCGGCGGCGGTGCAAAGAGCGAGATATGGTGCTCCATCCTTTCCCGGGTGAGCGGTATGGAGGTTGAGATCCTTTCCATTTCGGAAACGGGCTCTCTCGGTGCTGCCATCCTTGCATCAGGCGGAAGGATTCCTCCTGCTGCCACGAAAAAAGTAATTCAACCCGATAATAATTTTTAATTTACATAAAGGAGAGAAAAATGTTCCAGTTCGATCCCGCACCTTTCGTTCCTTACAAAAATAAGGAAATTCTTGAAAAGTGCAGAAACATCAAGCGCGAGGATATGGAAAAGCATCCCAATCCCAACTTCCGCATCCATATAGTTCCTTCCTGCGAGGGGATCTGGGTCGGCGATATGGTAACGAGGATCATGCGTTCGGATATTCTCAACGAGAAGTGCGTTATGATACTTCCCAACCCCTGTCCCACTATTTACCTGGCAGTTGCTGAGTCTATCAACAAGCTGAATATCAACTGCCGCAACCTTCATATCTTTATGATGGACGAGTGGGCAGATGCTGACGGAAACATCGCGCCCCTTGATTACAAGGCAGGCTTTGCTCACAGCAATATGACCTATTTCTATATGGCCATCCGCGAGGATCTCCGTCCTCCTCTCAGCCAGGTGCATTATCCTACCAATGAGAACGTTAACTGCTACTCCGATATGATCGAGGAGTGCGGTGACGGCGGTGCCGATATCTGCTATTCCGGTCCCGGCTGGACAGGACATATCGCATTTATCGATCCCTGCACGCCCGAGTTCGGCTGCCCTCCCATCGAAGAGTATCTGAATATGAGCGCCCGTATCGTTACTCTCAATCCTATGACCGTTATGCAGAACTCTCTCCACGGCTGCTTTGGCTGCTCAGGAGATATTGCTGCCGTTCCTCCCAAGGCCTTTACCATCGGCCCGAGAGACGTTAAGAACTCAAAGAACCGCCTTGAGATGCACGATCTTACGACGATGGGCACGTATTCCTCCTGGATCCGTATGACCTCCCGTCTTATCCTTTACGGAGAGGTTACTCCTCTGGTTCCTTCTTCTATGCTTCAGCTTATGGATACAGACGTTTACGTTACCGAGGCTATCGCCGCGCCCTTCGGATGCGAAGAGCTTGTAGGCTACTAAATTTAAAGGAGAAAACTATGTTTACATTTGATCCCGCTTCTTACGTTCCTTACAGAAATAAGGAGGTTCTTGAGAGATGCAGAAATATCAAGCGTGAGGATATGGAAAAGCATCCCAATCCCAATTTCCGTATCCACGTAACACCCGCCGTCGGCGGTATCTGGGTCGGCGATATGGTTGCCCGTATAGTTGAAAGCGATCTTCTTGATAAGAAGTGCGTTATGATCCTCCCCAACCCCTGTCCCGTTGACTATATGGCTGTGGCAGAGTCTATTAACAGACTGAACGTTAACTGCCGCAATCTTCACGTATTTATGATGGACGAGTGGGCAGACCAGGACGGCAATATCGCACCCCTTGACTATCCTGCAGGCTTTGCTCATTCAAACCTTAAATATTTCTACGGCTCCATCCGTGAGGATCTCCGTCCTCCCATCGAGCAGTTCCATTTCCCCACAAATGAGAATGCAAATTGCTACTCCAAGATGATCGCCGAGTGCGGCGACGGCGGAGCTGATATCTGCTATTCCGGTCCCGGCTGGGCAGGCCATATCGCGTTTATCGACCCCTGCACGCCTGAGTTTGGATGCCCTCCCATCGAGGAATACCTTGAGATGGAGGCAAGAATCGTTACTCTCCATCCTATGACGATCATGCAGAACTCTCTCCACGGCTGCTTCGGCTGCTCAGGAGATATTGCAAACGTTCCTCCCAAGGCGTTCACCATCGGTCCCGTTGACGTTAAAAACTCCAAGAACCGCTTTGAGATGCACTCAATTACTACAATGGGTACATATTCATCCTGGCAGAGAATGATCTCCCGTCTCGTTCTTTACGGAGAGGTCACACCTCTGGTACCCTCATCCATCCTCCAGCTTATGGACTGCGACGTTTACGTTTCCGAGGAAACTGCAAAGCCCTTTGGCTGCGATGAGCTTATGGGTTATTAATTTATGGATTATACGATTTACGGTACGGTAGTCGTCGGTGACAGCGTTATCTCCGACGGCGCCGTGGCGGTAGAAAACTCAAAGATAGTATATTCGGGCAAGCGTTCGGGAGCACCCGTTATCGGCGAGACTTTTGATTATAAGGATGCCCTTATAGTTCCCGGATTTATCGATATTCATTGTCACGCAGGCGGAAAATACTGGTGCTATGAGGACCCGAAGGCTGTTGCCGACCATCATTTTGCCCACGGTACTACGTCAATGTGCGAAACTCTTTACCGTGATATGTCCATCGATGAAACGGTTGATGCCATTGCAAGAATCAGAGAGGCGATGGTAAAGTGCAAAAACATTATCGGTGTTCATCTTGAGGGACCTTACTTAAACCCTAAGTACGGTGCCTCCGTCCTCGACGGTGAGGTCGTTGCCGACCCTTCCGATTATATGCGTCTTTTTGAGGACGGTACAGTTATTCACGTAAGCTTTGCTCCCGAGGTGAAGGGAACTGACGGGCTTTTAAAGGTGCTCAATGAAAAGGGAATAGTTCCCGCCATCGGACACAGTATGGCCTCCTACGAGGACGTTCGCAGAGCAGTAGAGGGCGGAGTAAAGAACGTAACCCACCTTTTTGATGCTACGGGGGCTTCCATCTCTCCCACCCGCTGGGACGGCACTGTCGAAGTGGATTTCAATGCGGCGGTTCTCCTCTGTGACGGACTCACTTATGAATTGATCTGCGACGAAAAGGGAATCCACGTGCGCCCCGAAATGGTAAGACTTGCGGCTAAAACCGTGGGTATAGATAATCTTATCGGTATCACAGACGCTTGTACCGGCACAACTGACGATACCGACATCAATTTCCTTGACGGAGAGCTTAACGGCTCAAAGCTTACAATGAACCGCGTATTCAGAAATTTTGTAAATTACGGATTCTCAATACCCGATGCCGTTAAATTCACAAGTACCAATGCGGCGCGCCTTATGGGACTTTCCGACCGCGGAAGCCTTGAAGCGGGCAAGCTTGCCGATATCGCCGTAATGGATAAAAATTATGATCTTATTAAGGTCTATAAGGCCTAATCAATTTTAAAGAAGGTGTATTTTTATGCTTAAAGCAGGAATTGCCATCAGAGATATTTCACCGAAGCCGGGCGTTGAAATGGCGGGCTATCCCCATTGTCCCCGTCCCAATATCGGTGTTCACGATCCTCTGTACTGCGTGGCCCTTCATCTTGACAACGGTCGCGACAGCGTTACTATGCTTACCTTCGATCTTCTTTATTTCGGCAAGGAATACTGCAAGATCATCCGCGAAAAGTTTGACGGTAACATTATGTTTACCTCTTCCCATACCCATTCCGGTCCCTGGTGCTCAACACCTCTTGCATCTGAGATAGCTGAGGGGCTTGACAACGATCCTACATATATTGCAGAGCTTCTTCCTCTCGTTGAGGAGTGTATCACAGAGGCAAGAGCTAATATGTTCGATGCAAAGATCGCAACGGGCATCGGTCACTGCGGAAAGGAGCAGGGCGTCGGCGGAAACCGCAGAGTTAAGAACGGTCTTCAGGACGATTCCGTAAACGTTATCTGCGTTAAGGATATGAACGATACCGTTCGCGGAATCCTTCTTAACTACGCACTCCATCCCACCTTCCTCCACGCGGAAAGCCTTGTTGTTACTGCAGATTATCCTGCATATATCCGCAGATACTTAAAGTTTGCTTTCCCCGAGGCTATCTTTATGTTCGCTCAGGGCACAAGCGGAAATCAGTCCTCCCGTTATCACAGAACAGGACAGAACTTTGAGGAGGCGGCACGTGTAGGCTCAACTCTCGGTGTTGAGGTATTCCATACTATTAATAAAATGGAGTTCACAGACGATATTGAGATCGCATGGAAGTCCAAGGAAGTGGATCTTCCCATCAGAACGTATCCTCCTCTCGAAAAGGCGAGAGCTGATATGGAGGCGGCAAGAAAGCGCTTTGCTGAAATGCCTGATGACGATTATATCGCAAAGAGAAACGCAGAGCTTGATATGTTCGGCCGTGAAAACGAGTTCTATTATGCAGAGCAGTTTGAACAGACGGGCAGCGTTTGCGGCGGCGAGCTTCCTTGCGAGGTTCTCACCCTCAAGCTTGGCGATACTCTTATCTGCGCTATGCAGGGCGAGGTGTTCGTTGAATACGGCCTTGAACTGAAGGCGGCTTCTCCCGTAGAAAAGACCTTCGTATTCGAGGTAACCAACGGCTCTCTCCCCGGATATATTTTTACAAACGAAGCATTTGACGAGGGCGGCTACGAGGTAGGTACATCCGTATTTACCAGAGAAGCAGGCGCGGTCCTCACAGAAGCTGTAAAATCACTCTTTTAATGAGGTAAAATATGGGTAACATTATCGACAGATTCCGCCTTGACGGAAAGGTAGCCCTCGTTACGGGCGGCTCGGGATATTACGGAAAGCAGATGGTTATCGCTCTTGCAGAGGCAGGAGCTACCGTTTGCTGTGCTTCCAGAAGCCTTGAAAACTGTAAGAAATTTACAGATGAGCTGAACGAAAAGGGGCTTACGAAGGTATATGCCGACTGCTACGATCAGTCCGACGAGGAGAGCATAAAGGCGCTTCTTGCCCGTATGATCGAGCGTGACGGACGTGTTGACATTCTTGTAAATAACTCGGTGCTGCGTCCCATGCACGAATACGACGATCCTCTTGAGAACTTTGCAAAGTCTATGGAGGTTAATGCTACCGGACTTTTCGCAATAACCCGAGCATTCGGCGATCATATGGAAAAAATGGGCGGCGGAAGCATTATCAATATCGGCTCTTATATGGGTATCTGCGGCTCAAACCCCTACCTCTATGAGGACGATCCCTCAATGGATGCCGTAGGAAGCCCCGATTACTTCTTCCATAAGGGCGGTATGGTAAACCTTACCCGTCTTTGCGCGGCAAGGTACGGCCATGCAAACGTTCGTGTCAACTGCCTCAATCTCGGCGGACTCTTCAATCATCAGCCTGAGGGCTTCCTCGAGAGATATGCAAAGATGAACTATCTCGGCAGAATGGCAAACGAAACCGATATTCAGGGTGCTATCATCTTCTTTGCATCCGAGGCTTCTTCCTATATCACAGGTATGTCCCTTAACATTGACGGTGGCTACACCGCAAGATAAAAAAGAGGTATCTATATGGAATTCCATATGAGAAACAGCAGGGTACTCAAGAAAATGAGAGAAGGCAAGGTTGCCACCTGCACAAAAATAAACCTTTCCGATCTTCGCAACTGCGAGATCGCCGCAGCCTGCGGATTTGACTGTATCTGGGTAGATATGGAGCATATTCCCAATGATTTTGCTTTCATTGAAAACTCGGTAAGAGTGGCAAAAAACTTTGACGTTGACGTTCTTTGCCGCGTTGCAAAGGGCGGCTATAACGACCTTATCCGTCCCCTTGAGGCAGACTGTGCAGGCATTATGGTGCCTCACCTTATGAGCCTTGAGGAGGCTAAGAAGATCGTATATTTCACAAAATTCCATCCAGTGGGCAGACGACCCATCGACGGCGGCAATGCCGACGGTATGTACTGTCTCGTTAACGAGCAGGAATATATCAAGACGGCAAACGAGGAAAGATTCGTTATCGTGCAGATCGAGGATCCCGAGCCGCTCGCAGAGCTTGAGGAGATATGCGCTCTGCCCGGTATCGATATGATCTTCTTCGGTCCTGCAGATTTCAGCCAGGGTATCGGTAAGCCCTATATCTGTGACGATCCTCTTGTAATAGAGACAAAGAAGCGAGTCGCGGAATGCGCACGCCGTCACGGCAAATGGGCAGGCACCGTTGGAGGAACGGGCAATTTTGACGCTCTCGTTGAGATGGGCTATACGTTTATTTCCGTAGGTGCCGACGTTTGCGGCCTTTCGGATTATTACCTTTCAATTACTGATAAGATCAGCGGAAAGGACATAAAATAATGAAATATTCAGATGTCGCAGGTCAAAGGATCTCAAAAATGTCCCTCGGTACGGTTCAGTTCGGCCTTCATTACGGTATTGCCAACGACGTCGGCAAGCCCGAGGAGGCGCAGAGCCACGATATGATAAGAACGGCGCTGGAGCTGGGTATCACAAGCATTGATACTGCCCGTGCGTACGGAGATTCCGAGGATATTATCGGAAGATATTTTAAAAAGAGCGGTGCTGAGCTGCCCTTCGTTTCCACAAAGGTTGCTATCGAGGACGACGTAGACCCCAAGGATTACGAGAAGACCATCATCGAAAGCGTTGAGACGTCTCTCGAGAAGCTTGGAGTCAGAAAAGTCAATAATATCATGCTTCACGACAGCCAGTGGCTTTTTGAGCACGGCGATAAGCTTTCCCGTTATTTCGGCGATCTTATAAAGCGTGGATACTGTGATATGGTAGGCGTTTCAATGTATTCCGGCGAGGATATTGATAAGATGCTTGAATACGACGTTTTCTCCTCAACGCAGGTGCCCCTCAGCATTTTTGACCAGCGACTTATAAACAGCGGACATATCAAAAAGCTTCACGACCGCGGCTTTACCGTATTTATCAGAAGCGTATTTTTACAGGGACTTTTCTTCCTTGATCCTGCAAAGATCACGGACCCTATCCTTGTGGAGCACGCTCTGCCGAGGATACTGAAGCTTCGTGCGCTTTGCGAAAAGGAGGGGCTTACAGTTGCCGAAATGGCGATCGCCTTCCTTCGTGATATGCCCGAGATCACAAGCCTTGTGCTTGGTGCGGATAATCCCGATCAGATAAGATCCAATATTCATTATTTCGACGCACATCCCTTGAGTGAAGAGACTGTGCACGTTTTGAAGAATACTTTTGCCGATGTGAACATACCTGAGATAATGAAGGTACTGTCACGTCCGAAATAATAATGAGGTAACGACTATGGCAAATTTTCCTCTCGGCGATAAAGAAATAAAAATAGGTATCCTCGGTATGACCGAGGGTAACGGACACCCATATTCCTGGAGTGCTATTTTCAACGGATATAACTGGGATTATATGAAGGACTGTCCTTTCCCCGTTATCCCCGAGTATCTTTCAAAGCAGCCCCCTGAGACCTTCGGTATTCCCGGTGCTAAGATCACTCATATCTGCTGCACGGGATATGCCACCCGCGAGATGGCAGAGCATATGGCAAAGGCTTCGAATATCCCGAACGTTGTGGATGATCCCCTTGAAATGCTCGGCGAGGTCGATGCCGTTATTTGCGCAACTGACGTAGGTGATGAGCATATCGAGCGCTGCAAGCCTTTCCTTGATGCAGGGCTTCCCATGTTTATCGATAAGCCCCTTATCAATAAGGAGGAGGATCTCAAAACATTTGTTAAGTGGAGAAAAGAGGGCAAGCAGTTTATTACGAGCTCAAGCCTTCGCTATGCTAAGGAGTACGTTCCTTACCACCGCTCAACATACGAGCTCGGTAAGATGATGTATATCTGCTCACCTATGTCAAAGAAGTGGGAGACCTACGGTATCCACGCCCTTGAGCAGATGTATCCCATTCTCGGCCCCGGCTTCGTTTCCGTGCAGAATACGGGTACATTTGAGCGCACCCACGTTCATATCGTTCACGAGAACGGCTGCCGCATCGATATCCCTCAGGGAATCGGAATGGCAGGAGCGGGTATTCTCCTTATAGGAAGTGCGGGAAGCGTATACCTTAACTCTCTTGATTCTTACCACGATTTCAAAACTCAGCTTGTAAAGTTTGTCGAATGGCTGAGAACAGGCGTCGAGCCTTTCCCCTTCGAGGAGACCGTAGAGCTTATGAAGATGGTGGTAGCAGGACTCCGCAGCCGCGAAGAGGGCGGCAGAGTAGTGCTCCTTTCCGAGATCGAAGCTGAATAATAAAAAAATCCTTGCAGAGCCGACCTTTCAGCCTTTGCAAGGATTTTTATATTCATTATGCCAAGTTCGGGTTTGTCGGGGAGGGGGACGGGGGACGCAAAGAACTTTTTTGAAAGTTCTCTGCACTCTCAAAAAACTTTGAAAAGGGGATGGGTATAAATTCGGGTCTGTCGAACAGTTTACGGACTAACATTGTCGTAGGGGCGACCATTGTGTCAAGTATGACATGGTTTACACTTTGTTTGAGGACATGGTTTACAACTTTTTTCTCGGATCGTTATTAAGTAAATAAACTCTGCGAGATACAATGGTATTGGTATGAAGGTTTAACTTAGCAACTCTGAATTGTCTGAAAACAACATTAAAGATACCATCCTCTTCCGAAGGAACCAGAGCGATTTCTTTTTCTCCCAGCCCTTCACTAAGGAAATATCCTTTGGATCCGTATGTTATGTAACCGGATGATTTAACCGGTTTGACAATCGCATTTTCACCATAATACCACTCAGTTATTTTATCATTGTATTTCTTTGAGCTGGGTGTATATTTGCTTGCCGGAACATCATAATCCAATGAACAATGAGGGCGAACGTTATTGTAAAACTCTCTATACTCTTCGCGGCAACGTTGAGCATCTTCAATGTCTAAAGGTGTATAAAACTTCAACCTCTCTTTTTTGTAAGACCCATTAAACCTCTCAATTTTGCCTTGAGTTTGCGGATGCTGAGGGCGTATATGAATAGTGAGTATTCCCAGCTCCATCATCCATACTTCAAATTTTGTAATAGATGTTGATTGACTGCTTCCCCAGGGAGTTCCATTGTCACAAAGGATGGAAAACGGTAATCCATATTCGATGAATGTCCTGATAAGGCTTTCTTTTAATCCCCAAAGCTGCTCATTCACCTTTGCATCACCGCATAGACAGAATCTGCTGTAATCATCCATGATAGATAACGGGTGGCATCTTACACCATTTTGCATAAGGAAATTTCCTTTAAAATCCATTTGCCACATCTCGTTTGCATATTCTTTTTCAAATCTGACTATGTGTTTGGCAGCTTCACTTGCTTCTTTAGTTATCAGACCGTTTCTTTTGAAAACAGCATTAAACGTACTGATTGACGGAGCATCATTCCAGCCTGCGGTAACTAAGATTTTTCTTGTTTTGTATGCACCTAATGCGGGTTCTTTTTTGCGTGCATTTATGATACGTTGTTCATCTTCTGTGCTTATCTTATTTGCGGTATGAAAGGGCCTTCTGCTTTTGTCACCCATTGGTTCACCGTTCAGATACCGTTTTATCCACTTATCTCCGGTTGGTCTGCTGATATCATATTCACGGCATAGAGCTGATTTGCTTTTTTCATGATTCAGCACTCTCTTTACAAATTCGATTCTTTCTTCTTCCACAGTTTTGTTCCTCCACGACATCTCTAACACCTCTTGTTTTGTATTTTTGATGTCTTTATTTTATATCAAAACTGTAAACTATGTCCTCGTACAATCTGTAAACTATGTTACCATACTAAACACATTGGTCGTCCGTCCATCTGCACGTGAACTGGTCTTCAAATTCGAGTTTGTCTGGGAGTTAATTATGTAGTGAACGCTACCTTCGTCGTCATCCTGAGCGGAGGGAGCGTTTGCCGAAGTTCAAATAGCTCGACAAACCCGAATTTGAAAGGTAAAAGATAAAGTTTGCACCAAGTCCTTCCCCGATGGAAGGACCCGCGTAGCGGGGGGATCCGTCTTGATTCGGGGGAAGGGGGACCGCAGAGCGGTGGATGAGGGTTGAACATCA
>SVTD01000045.1 GCA_015063955.1 Oscillospiraceae bacterium
CTATCAAGGAGCTTGTGGACCGGGAATATGCCGACGGACGCTGCACGTCCCTCAGCGACAGCGAGCTTTGCGAGATCGTAAGGACCGCCGTTCCCTCCCTCTCCGAATATTTTTCATAATCAAAAAAGAATCCGCTATGCGGATTCTTTTTTTATGAAGTTCGGTTTTTGCAGTAAGTTGAAAACAAAAAAGGCTGTCGCAAAAGCGACAGCCCTCTTAAGTTCAATTACTCAGCTGCCTCGGTTGTATCCTCAGTTGCTGCAGTTGTGTCGTCTGTAGCAGCCGTTGTATCGTCACCTGCTGCTGCAGTTGTATCATCGGTCTTGTCAGTCTTGTCAGCGTTCTCATCAACGTGATCCTCTGCATCGTGATCAGGCTTGCCGTCACCGTCGTGATCGTGCTCAACCGTCTCATCGTCAACGATAGCCTCAGCCTCGCCGTCACCGAAGAGGACCTCCCACATATCGCCGAAGCTGTTGATCTCGCCCTGACCCTCAGTTGAGGGCTGCATTACGTATACTGTGCAAACGAGAATAACGAATACGATTGCAACGATGGTTGTAAGAACGGAAAGCTTCTTGTTGATGGACTGAGCCTTTGTCTTACCGAAGAATGTTTCTGCACCGCCGGCGATTGTACCGGAAAGGTTATGAGCCTTACCCTGCTGCATAAGAACAGCAACGATAAGAAATACGGCAAATACGAGAAGAATAATGCCGATAATAAGCATAGCGATTTCCATTTTAGAATCTCCTTTATATTGAATCTGCAATTTTTACGTACTTAATCCGCTAAATACGGACGCCTAGTTATTATAACACAACTAGAAATAAAATGCAATAGTAAATTTGTTTTTTTACAAAAAAGTGTCAAAATTGCATTTCAGGTACTAATAATATGGAAGTTTTTAACGATAGCCGGATTTCCCTCACCACCAAAAAGCTGTTTTTTAGCTTTTTGGTACTTTATATTACGTAAATGAGAAATAATACGATCAACGGTGCGAGATTTTTTTGTTTTCGTTGACAATTGAATTTTACTATGGTAAAATGATTGGTAGTTTACAAAAAGGCGGTGGTTTCTTTGAAAAGAGAACTTATTTCCGATATTTATAAATCCCCCGAAAGCTATGAGGGCAAGGTGATTACCGTTGCAGGCTGGGCAAGAAGCATCCGTGCATCCAACGAGTTCGGCTTTGCCGACCTTAACGACGGCAGCTACTTCTCCTCCCTCCAGGTAGTTCTTGAAAATCAGAAGCTTTCAAATTATGCTGAAATTACAGCCCTCAACGTAGGCGCTGCAATTATCGTAAAGGGTACCCTTGTACTCACCCCCGGCGCAAAGCAGCCCTTTGAGCTCAAGGCTGAGGAGGTTGAGATCGAGGGAACGTCTACCCCCGACTATCCCCTTCAGAAGAAGCGTCACACAGTTGAGTATCTTCGCGAGATCGCATATCTCCGTCCCCGTACTAACCTCTTCTCCGCAGTATTCAGAGTAAGAAGCGAAACGGCTTACGCTATCCATAGCTTCTTCCACGAGAGAGGCTTCGTTTACGTTCACACTCCTCTTATCACAGGCAGTGACTGCGAGGGCGCAGGTGAGATGTTCCACGTAACGACACTTGATATGGAAAATCCCCCAAGACTTGAGGACGGGTCTATCGACTGGTCTCAGGACTTCTTCAAGAAGCCCACGAGCCTTACGGTTTCCGGTCAGCTTCAGGGCGAGACCTATGCACAGGCCTTCGGTAATATCTATACCTTCGGTCCCACCTTCCGCGCTGAAAACTCCTTCACTCCCCGCCACGCGGCTGAGTTCTGGATGATCGAGCCCGAGATCGCATTTGCAGACCTCAAGGACAATATGCAGCTTGCATGGGATATGATAATCTATATAATCCGCCACGTGCTGAACACCTGCAAGGCAGAGCTCAACTTCTTCAACAGCTTTGTTGATAAGGGCCTTCTTGAGAGACTTACAAAGCTCGCAGACAGCGATTATAAGACAGTTACCTATACCGAGGCCATCGAGCTTCTCGAAAAGAGCGGCGAGGACTTCAAGTATCCCGTTAGCTGGGGCTGCGACCTCCAGACAGAGCACGAGAGATACCTGACAGAAAAGGTGTTCAACGCTCCCGTGTTCGTAACAGACTACCCCAAGGAGATCAAGGCTTTCTATATGCGCCTGAACGACGACCAAAAGACCGTTGCCGCTATGGACCTTCTCGTTCCCGGCGTCGGTGAGATCATCGGCGGCAGCCAGAGAGAGGAGCGCCTGGACGTGCTTCTTGAGAGAATGGGCGAGCTTGGCCTTGAGGAAAAGGATTACTGGTGGTACGTAAACCTCCGCCGCTACGGTTCCACAAAGCACGCAGGCTACGGTCTCGGCTTTGAGAGAATCATTATGTACCTCACAGGTGTTTCAAACATCCGTGACGTTATCCCCTATCCCCGTACAACAGGTTCCGCAGAATTTTGATAAAAAACACCCTCAACTGAGGGTGTTTTTTTATTACATTCCGAAGAATTTGTCAAGCTTTGGCTGGAGGACCTGACGCATAAGCTCGTATCCTGCGTGGTTGGGATGGATACCCTCGCGGGAGATTCCCTCGCGCATGGTGAGACCGTCCTCGTCGGTCATATTGCTGAAGTAGTCAACGTACTCAGTTTCGTACTTTTCGGCGAGAGCCTTGAGCTCGCGGTTTATGCGGGCAATAAGGGGATTGCGGATAGCATAGCTTCCCACCCACTTGCTGTGGGGAAGGATCGAGCAAATCCAAACGGGGATACCTGCAGCCTTTGCGCGGTCAAGCATGTTGGAGTATGCTGTAATGATGGTATCGATGACCTTTACCTGCTCCTCTTCAATGTAGTCACCGGTCTCGGGATCGATCTTGTCCTCGAGGATCCAGAGGTTGTTACAGCCTACGCACATGATGCAAAGACGGGGATTGAGCTGAATAACGTCTGCATCAAAGCGGAAATCGATAAACTGAGTTTCATCGCCGCCGATGCCGCGGTTTATAACAAATCCGTATTTATTATAGAACTGGCAATGCTCCATAAAGTGGGTAATGGAGTCGCCGATAAAATCGATGGCAACGTCAGTACCCTCGGTGAATACGATCTGCTCGTTCATAATATCAAACTCACAGCGGCGGGCATCGCAGGCGGCGTTGTTGCCGTAATCGCCGGGGAGAATGAGCTTCTTTTCGTTTTCCATAATATACCTCCGTAAGGTTATTCTTTTTTTATTCTATCATACTTCTTTCAAATATTCAAGATATTGTGGATTTTTAAAGCACTATATGATAAAATGTAGAAAAAGCAAAAAGGAGGCGGCATATGAATATTTCTGTTGACCGTAACAGCTCTCATATAATCGTTGCCGCCGAGGAGGTGGCGCGCTTTGCAAGAACGAAAAGGAGCGCACCTCAGAGAATTGCCTTTCACGAATGCGAGGGAGGCTGCGACGCACCTGAGGTACGCCGCGAGCTTTCCTTTTCCGTTCGGAAAGGAAATATCGACTTTACGGTAACGGGACTCTGCGACCTTGTCTGGCAGGCGGGTGGCAGATGGACGGTTGAAAAGATAAAGGAAAAAGGAAGGGTGACTTCAAAAACCTCTCCTGCATCCGATGCACAGTTCCTTGCCGAGAGCGTCCTTTGCGCCCATATGCTTGCCTTGGAAAAGGGGCTTTCGGGAGTTTGCATAAGAATGACCTTTATGAAGCAGAATTCCTCCGATACGCGCACCTTTGAGTGCTATATGGAGGCGTCCTTTCTTGAAAAAATGTCTGAGGCACTTTTTGACCGTGCAGTTCCCTTTGTTGCAATCGAAGCCGAAAGACAGCTTTCTACGGTTCCCTCCCTTCGGGATCTTGCATTCCCCTATAAGGAGCTGAGAGACGCCCAGAGGGACTTTATCAGCGATGCTTACAGAGCGATGAAGGCAGGAAAGCGGCTCATCGTTTCCGCTCCCACGGGCATCGGAAAGACGGTCTCGGCACTTTATCCCGCTCTGCGCGCTGTGGGCACCGGGGATATTGATAAGGTGTTTTATCTCACAGCAAAAACGGTGACGGGCAACGCCGCCGCTGACGCCGTTTTAAAAATGAGCGGGCAGGTTCCCTCTCTGAGATGTGTTTTCGTTATGGCAAAGGAACGCACCTGCCCCATGGCGGGAGCGAAAAAGATCGCGGGGATCTCCCGCTGCGTTTTCTGTCCCCTTATGGGAGAGGCGGGAAAGGTATCCTTTGAGGAGCGGCGGGACAGCGCCCTTCTCGAGCTTCTTGAAAGCGGTGCCGTTTTGGATTCGGCTCTCATCCAGAGGGTTGCGAAAAAGCACAGCGTCTGCCCCTACGAGCTTTCCCTTGACGTAAGCGAGTACTGCGAGGTGGTCATCTGCGATTACAACTACGTTTTTGATCCCGCAGTACGTTTCAAGAGATATTTCGAGGGCTCTAAAAGAGGAAGATACGCCTTTCTTGTAGACGAGGCGCACAACCTGCCCGACCGTGCCCGCGAGATGTACTCTGCCGAGCTTTTTGCAAACGAGTTTTTAAAGCTATATAAGACCGATGCCCCCGTAATAACGAAAAACACGGCCCTCCTTGACAGTATCGGCGCAGTAGCAGGAAAGCTGCGGGAGGTAATGGCCCTTTGCAAAACGGAGGAGCATCTTGACTCCTCAGGCGAGAGCATCGGCTACTATCTTTCTTCAAGAATGGCAGCAGGCCTCCCCGAAGCACTTACTCAGTTTGCAAGGGCGGCATCTCAAGCCTCTCAAAAGGACGAGGAGGCGGCACCACTCCTTGAGGATGCTATTGACGCTGCGGCTCGGTTTGTCCGCTCGGCGACTCTCTTTGATAAAGGATTCTGCTTTTATGCAGAGCTTCAGGGCCCCCGCCTTAAGCTTGAGATAAGATGCCTTGATCCCTCGCCTATGCTTTCTCAGATGATGCTGGCGGCAAAGAGCGCCGTTCTTTTCTCTGCAACCCTCACACCTATGGACTATTTTGCAGATGTTCTCGGCTGTCGGGATGCAGGAAAACTTGAGCTTGATTCCCCCTACGACCCGAAAAATCTATGTCTGTTTGCCTATGACGCAGTCAGCACAAGATACGAGGACCGCGAGATGAGCGTTCCCGATATCTGCGAGATAATCATGGCAGTGGCAGAAGCGCGTGAGGGCAACTATATCGTTTACTTCCCCTCATATGAGTATATGGATATGGTCTTTGAGGAGTTTTCCGAATGTGCGCCCCATATCAACTGCATAAAGCAGGGACGGGGTATGAGCCACGCAGACAGAAATGCATTTCTTGCCAATTTCTCCGAGGACAGCGAGGGGATCGTTGGCTTTTGCGTTCTCGGCGGTGCCTTTTCCGAGGGCGTAGACCTCAGGGGCGAGAGCCTTATCGGAACCATCATCATCGGCACGGGCCTTCCCAAAATCACAGCGGAGCAGAATATCCTTGCAGATTATTTTGAGAAAACAAGAGAAAACGGCAAGGATTACGCCTACACCTATCCTGCGATGATAAAGGTTTTGCAAGCGGCGGGACGGGTTATCAGAAGCGAGACCGACCGGGGAGTCGTAGTCCTCGTTGACGACCGCTACGGCGACCCGAATATTTACCGCCTTTTCCCGAAAATGTGGCGACATATCAAATATACTGCCGACCCCTATTCCCTTGCAACGGCAATTGAGCGGTTTTGGGAAGATCCGGTGTGATACACAAATTAGAAAATGCTCTGCAAAGGTTCCGAAACGGATCCTTGCAGAGCATTTTCTTACTGTGAGAGAGTAACTCTTAATCAAAGGTCAACGGTTGCGTGTATATATGATTTCCAGAAGGAAAAGAATCAATCACTCGATTAACTTTAAATTTGAATTTGCGAGAGAAACTTATCGAATTGCATATCCGCAGTTTTTCGCGATTTTCACAAGTCCCATGCGCTCGCTAACTGCAACTCCAAGAGGAGAATTATCTTCGTATGCATTAGAGTTTCTGTGTCTACATTTTAGCAGAACAGGATACACTGTGTCCGTGCAGGAATTATTGTATTTGACCATTAATCAATAATTCTTTTGGTATTTTCATCTTAAAATATATAAATATTTTCAACATTCTGCAATGTTACCAAACACCTCAGCCATCTCACTTTATATCATTTTTCAATTAAATCTTCAATTGTACATCCTAAAACTTTTGCCAAGTTGTAAACTGTTACAACACTTGCTTTGTTGATATCTTTGTTTCTTTGCTCATACATCTGTATGGAACGAAGGCTAGTGCCGGAACGCTTTGCAAGATCTGCTTGAGTTATACCGTATGCTGAACGAAGACGTTTCAGATTTGTTTCGGGGAAATACTCCTTTATACGAGCTTCCATAATATCCACAAATTTTGAAATATCAGCTTCATGAAGAGTATAGTACATTTTCGAAAGATCCTTAAAAGAGACCGCTTTAAAAATATCACCGTACCTTCTCGCTGAATACCACTGGTAATATGCAACAGCCCAACCTATCCAATATTCACACGATCTTCCAAGATTTTCTTCAGGATCAGCTTTAATCTCTTCACCAGTGGTCTCTCTCACAACATCACGCACAATTTCAATCCCGCTCTTCCCTGTTAAAAACGTAGGTTCTCCGTTTTCCATTCGGCGGCTTACTGAACTTGCGACAAACTGCTTTACAAAATCCTCACCTTGAAGATTGCAGACATTAAGAGCATAATCAAAGGCATCGCCAAGAACTGATTGCGCTTTACTCAGATATATTTCTCGGTATGCGCGGATCATCATTTTTAATGCCTCCTCTCATAATATCCTGAATATATAAACCATCATCCTCTTCTTCAAGCATATCAATATATAGCTGATTTGCCTCGTCAAATCTGGCCTTGCGCGTAATATAAAAAGTATCCTTATCTGCCACGTCAAAACCTTCAAATTTTAATTTTGAGAATGCAAACTTTGACTTGATTACAACT
Source organism: Oscillospiraceae bacterium (assembly GCA_015063955.1). Classification (GTDB taxonomy): domain Bacteria; phylum Bacillota; class Clostridia; order Oscillospirales; family CAG-272; genus Avispirillum. The sequence continues at coordinate 7,003 of SVTD01000045.1, forward strand.
TGCTCGCCAAGCTTTCCAAGGCGCATAGCTCGTGAGAGCTGTTCAACTGAAATACCGTTATTAATAAATGACTCTGCATAATCAAAGTATGAATCATCTGCACGGTATCCTGTAATAAGGTCATACGCATTTACGTTAACACCGAAATTCTCAATGAGATAAGCCCTTGCTCTTCTGGCAACGGGGGTTTTTATGGAAAACAAACGATGTTCCAAAAGAACTGCTATCCAGTTTAGTATAGTGTAATCGGGACTGTTCAGATTCAGAACTTTCAAATATTCCGTGTTCAGGAAATACTTGTTTGAAAAGCCGCTACGAAGGGATGACACAGCCCATTCCTTGGCAAGAGCCTCGCTTTCAGTGCAATAAAATCCCAGACCGAAATCGTTATTTCTTTTGCCTTCCCCAAAGACCGGAGCTTCTATTATCTTTTCCGAACCGTGATATAATACAATTGTTTTTTTCATGGTGTTGCCCTCCTGTTTTTTCTGTTATCATTATATCACTATAGTGATAGTTAGTCAAGAGAAGTTTATAACCAACAAAAAAGATTATAAAATATCAGTTTAAACTTGATTTTTCAAAACTGCGGTGTTATAATTATCGGGTAAATGCTGTGATGAAGACGGCAAAAGCAGTTTCAGGTTCCAAAGAGAGGTGCGACACGGCTGAGAGCGCACTGTTCCTGTGCCGGCGCCTTTCCCTTCGGAGCACGGTGGGTGATAAGTAGTCCATCGGGTGAGCGCACCTTACAGCGCGAAGGCGTGTCAGCGTCGAAAGTGCCGCGAAAGCGGAACACGGGTGGTACCGCGGAAAACGTATTTTTTCGCCCCGACATTTTTGTCGGGGCGTTTTTTATTTTAAATAATATTTATCTACAATATAGAAAGGAATCATTATGTCTCAGAAAACTATTGAAGTGCGCGAGAGCTTTATCTCAGCACTTGCAAACGTTAACACAATGGACGAGCTTGAAAAGCTCAGAGTTGAGTACATCGGCAAAAAGGGTCTCGTTACAGACCTTATGAAGGAAATGAAAAACATTCCCAATGAGGAAAAGAAGTCCTTCGGTCAGGCCGTTAATACTCTCAAGGTAGAGGTTGAGGCTTGCATCACAGAAAAGAGAGAGGAGCTTAAGCGAAAGGAGATCGAGCTTGAGAATGCTGCGATGCCCGAGTTTGACGTTTCCACTCCCGCAGATCTCTCCCGCGGCTCCTACCACCCCATCACTCTCGTACAGCGTCAGTGCGAGGAGGTATTCAAGTCCATGGGCTTTGCAGTTGAGGACTACTCCGAGATCGTAACAGACTACGAGTGCTTCGAGGCTCTCAATATCCCCAAGGACCACCCTGCCCGCGATATGCAGGATACCTACTATCTCAGTAACGGTCAGCTTCTCAAGACTCACACCAGTGCAGCTCAGAACGCGATCTACAAGAAGTACAAGGACGCTCTCATCAACGAGGGCAAGCCCATTAAGGCTATCTTCCCCGGCCGTTGCTTCCGTAACGAGGCAACAGACGCCTGCCACGAAAACACCTTCTTCCAGATGGAGGGTGTAATGGTTGATAAGGACATCTCCATCTCAAACCTTATCTTCTTTATGAAGACCATGCTTTCCGAGGTGTTCCGGAAGGATATCAAGGTTCGTCTTCGCCCCGGCTTCTTCCCCTTCGTGGAACCCGGATTTGAGCTTGATATCTCCTGCCTTATCTGCGGCGGCGAGGGCTGTCCCTCCTGTAAGCATTCCGGCTGGCTTGAACTTTGCCCCTGCGGTATGATCCATCCCGAGGTGCTGAAGGCAGGCGGCATCGATCCCGATGAGTACACGGGCTTTGCCTTCGGTCTCGGCCTTACCCGTCTCGCAATGATGAAGTACGGCGTTCGCGATATCCGCGATCTCAATTCCGGAAGCCTTAAGGTTCTTGACCAGTTCAGCGACGATAACTAAGAAAGGAGAATCAGATAATGTTTATTTCAATGAATTGGATCGGCGATTATGTTGATTTCTCCGGTCTTGATAAGCTTGAGCTTATTAATAAGTTTTCTCTTTCCACAGCAGAGGTAGAAAACGAAATTTTCTTCAAGGGCAGCGATATTTCCGGTATCGTTTGCGCTAAGATCCTCAGCGTTGAGGATCACCCCGAATCAAAGAAGCTTCACCTTCTCAAGGTAGATATCGGCGAGGACGAGCCCTGTGACGTTGTTTGCGGCGCTCCCAACGTTCGCGTTGGTATGAAGACTGCCTTTGCAAAGCTCGGAGCTCAGATCGGCGAGATCACAATTGCGCCCAGAAAGCTTGCCGGCTATACCTCCAACGGTATGTGCTGCTCCGAAAAAGAGCTCGGCATCAGCGATTCAAACGACGGAATCATGGATCTTTGCGACTGCATTCCCGTTGGTTGCGACCTCAAGACTGTATTTGATATCGACGATATCGTTTTCGAGGTTGACAACAAGTCCCTCACAAACCGCCCCGACCTCTGGGGTCACTACGGTATCGCACGCGAGTTTGCGGCAATCGCAGGCAGAGAGCTCAAGCCTCTTTCTCTTGCCGATCTTTCCGTATACGACAATCTCGAAAAGGTTGACCTCAAAATCGAGGATCCCCTTTGCTACAGATATTCCTCCATCAAGTTTGAGAACATCAAGCGCCACGTGAGCCCTATCAATATGCGTATCCGCCTTTACTACTGCGGTATGCGTGCACTCAACTTCCTTGCCGACATCACAAACTACATCATGCTTGAAATGGGTCAGCCCATGCACGCATTCGATGCAAGAAAGGTTGAACAGATCCGCGTAAAGAAGTTTATCGAACCCTTCACCTTCACAACTCTCGACGGCGTTGAAAGAAATATCGACGAGAACACTCTCATGATCTGCAACGGCGATACTCCCGTTGCCATCGCAGGTATCATGGGCGGTCTTGATTCTGAGATCGTAGAGGACACCTCCACACTTACTCTTGAGTCTGCAACGTTCGATGCGGCATCCATCCGCAAGTCCACAGTTCGTCTTTCCCACAGAACAGACGCTTCTCAGAGATACGAGAAGAGCCTTGATCCCGAGATGACCACCGTTGCCGTTGCAAGATTCGTAAAGCTTCTCACCGACAACGATCCCGAGGCAAAGGTAGTTTCCGCGCTTACTGATGAATATGCATTCAAGTATGAGCAGAGAACTCTCTCCTTCAACAAGGCGTTCGTAAATAAGTACACAGGTATCGATATCTCAAACGAAACTATCGTAAATACCCTCAAGGCTCTCGGCTTCACGGTTGAGCTTTCCGGCGACGATTTCACAGTCTCTGTTCCCTCCTGGAGAGCAACAAAGGACGTTACCATCAAGGCTGACATCATCGAGGAGATCACCCGTATCTACGGCTACGACAACTTCGACGTTAATACTGCAAAGGCGCCCATCTACCCCGTTCGCGCTGCAGTTGAAAAGACTGACGAGAACAAGATCAAGGATATGCTCGTTAAGCGCTTCTCCCTCCACGAGGTTCATTCCTACGTATGGGCTTACCACGACGAGTACAAGGCTCTCGGCATCGAGATCGAGCCTAACGTTGAGATCGTATGCGCTACAAACCCCAATATCAAGACTATCCGTAAGTCTATCGTTCCCACTCAGCTTTGCCAGGTTAAGTACAACACCTCCTATGCATCCGATTTCGGCATATTCGAGATCGGTAAGGTAGTTTGTGGCTGCAAGGAAAACGGTCTTTGCGACGAGCACAAGAAGCTTTGTATCACTCTCTACTCAAAGAGCGCTGATATGGAAAAGACATACTTCAAGCTTCGCGATATTCTTGCTGTCATCACAGATGAGCTCAAGCACCGCACACTCACCTTTGAGCGCGCTGAGGCAGCTCATTCCTACCAGCATCCCAAGAATCTTAATAAGATCCTGTGCGACGGAGTTCTCCTCGGTGAAATGGGCATCGTAAACGCACAGGTTTCAAAGAAGATCGACAAGAAGGCGAATATCGTATATGCTGAGATCGACGTTGAGGCATTTGCTTCTGTCAAGAACGCAAGCATCAAGTACGAGGCACCCTCAAAGTTCCCCGAGATCGAGATCGACCTCTCCTTCGTTTCCAACACCTACGCTCCTATTGCCAAAGCAATTGAGAACGCAGGCTGCGCCCTTATCAAGAAGGTTTCCGTTGTTGATACCTATGCTGACGAGAACGGCAAGTCCATCACTATCCGTCTCCTCTTCTCCCACCCTGAAAGAACTCTCACAAAGGACGAGGTTCTCGAGGTGGTCAACGGCATCGCAGGTACTCTCGAGGCCGAGGGTATCACCATCAAGGGCGGCATCGCTTTATAACAGGTGATAAAATGGAATATAAAATGACAATAGCGGGACTTGAGAGGCATCTGCCTCTCTGTCCCCTTAACGAAAATCTTTATATCGGCGCTTTCGTTATCTTCGGCGACCCCGAGCTTACAACAGCGGCAGCAGGCGAGCTTCTTAAAAAGGCTCCCGAGTATGACTATATCATCACCGCAGAGTCCAAGGGTATTCCGATCGCACACGAAATGGCGCGCCTTGCGGGAAATCAGAAGTATTTTCTCGCAAGAAAAAAGCCCAAGCTCTATATGACAGGCGTTTTCGAGGTGACGGTTCGCTCCATCACAACAGAGGGCGAGCAGAAGCTTTATCTTGATAAGGCCGACGCCGAGCTTATGGCAGGAAAGAGAATCCTCATCGTTGACGACGTTATCTCAACGGGAGAATCTCTCCGTGCAATCGAAGAACTCGTAAAGGCTGCAGGCGGAAATATCGTAGGCAAGATGGCAATTCTTGCAGAGGGCGATGCGCAGGAGCGCGACGACCTCATCTACCTCGAGCCCCTGCCCCTCTTCAACGCAAATGGCGAAGCAATATAACAGAGAAAAGGGATCCGAATTTTCGGATCCTTTTTTTAATGAATAAATCCGTCAGCTTTTCGGATGCAGACCCCTTCGCCGGTTACTAAATTTTGTAAACATTGCGATTCTGTGTTGAAAAAGCTTTGCATTTGTGTTATTATAGGAATAACTTATCGAAAGGTTTTTTCTTCATATGAAAAGAATAATTGCACTTTTTCTTGTGCTTATAACGGTATGCACAGCGCTTCTTGCTTGTTCAAAGCCTGAGGAGGGCGAGATCATCAGCGAATACACCGCAGATGATATCGTTATGAAAACTGAAAACTTCAGCTATACGAGAGGCGAGTTTTCCGTTATCTTCTTCCTTTACGTAAACGAGTTCTTCCCCAGTCCAGAGGCTGTGGATTTCTACAATATCGACGTTGACGCCTCCTTCAAGGATCAGAATTACGATCAGAATATCACGTGGTTTGACTATTTCAGAGATATTTCTCTCGCTTATATGGAAACTGTACTCATCCGCTGCGAGGCGGCAAAGGCTGCAGGCGTTGAGCTTACCGAGGAGGACCTTGATACCATCGAGGCTGAGGTAGACCGCTGTGTAAGATTTGCAAACGACTACGATTACACCGAGGAAGAGTATTTCAACTACCGCTTCGGCCCCGACGGCAGCCAGAAGGCACTGAGAGAATATCTCAAAAAGGATGCCCTTGCCGCAAGATTCGACAGCTTCGAAACAGACAAGTATTCCTTCACCGATGAGGATCGTACAAAATACGTTGAAGAAAACAGAGAAGCCTTCTACGCTATCGATTACATCAGCTTCACCTTTGACGAGGACGACGATCCCAACGCAAAGGCAGCAGCAGAGGCTCTTGCCCGTATAACAGACCCCGCGGCCTTTGACGGATACATCCTCAGCTATATGACCGATACTCTAAAGCTTGGCAAGGAAAGCGCCTCCACCAAGGATTGCTATAAGAGCTTTAAGCACTACGATGAATACAGCGATTTCTCCAAGTGGGCGTTTGACGGCGCCGAGGAAGGAAGCACCTATATAAAGGCCAAAGAGGTAGAGGGACAGTACACCGTATATCTCCTTACTAAAGCTCCCAGCCTTCGCGAGGATCTTACGAAGAACGTACGCGTTATTATGGTAGATGAGGATTCCCACGAAACGAGCGCGAGAGCCGAGAGCTATGCCGAGGGTCTTCTTGAAAAATGGAAAGAGGGCGAGGCAACGGAGGAATCCTTCGAGGCTCTCGCAAAGGAGGAGACCGACGATGAAAGCGGCAAGGCAACGGGAGGTCTCATTGAAGGAATTGCCGCAGGCGATTCTCTTCCTGAGGGACTTTGCGAATGGCTTTACGACAGCGAAACTGTTCCCGGAAGTACAGGCGTATTCGACGGCTCTGCCTGCTACTACGTGGTATACTTCGTAGGAAACGGAGAAGTCAAGTGGAGAAGGGACGTAGACGAGCTCCTTTTCCAGGATAAGTATACCAAAAAGCTCGAAGACCTTGAAGCAACTTACGTTACAGAAAAGTTTGACGAAGTGATCGGATCACTCGATGCATAAAAACAATAAGAAGCCGCCCTTGCAAAGCAAGGGCGGCTTCAGGCTGTCGAAAAAGGCGCAGAACAAAAGCCGCGAACAAAAGACAGATCAAGAATAGCGGTAATTTAAGATCAAATAAGGTAGAAATCCGCCGAAGAATCGGCGGATTTCACTATTTAATGCGGCTTTTTAGCCGCGATTTGGGTCTCTTGAGTACCTTTGTACGGCGACGAGCCTCAAATCGTGGCTTCTGCATCCTTCTCGACAGCCCGAGGTCAGTTTTCCTCAGAGGGAGCTTCTTCTTTTTCTTCTGCGGGAGCCTTTTCTTCCTTTTCTGTTGTAAGGAACTTATAAACGAGTGCCGCAAGAACGCCGCCAACGAGAGGTGCTACGATGAACACCCAAACGCAAGCAAGAGAATCTCCGCCTGCAAGAAGCGCAGGTCCGAAGGAGCGGGCGGGGTTTACGCTGGTACCGGTAAAGCCGATGCCGAGAATATGTACGAGAGTGAGAGAAAGTCCGATAACGAGGCCTGCAACGGCGCTGTTCTCAACCTTTGAGGTAACGCCGAGAATCGCGATAACGAATACGAAGGTGAGGATGACCTCAATAAGAAGAGAGAGCCAGATATCACCGATGTAGAGAGCGTTTGAGCCGAGGGCGCCTGTCTTATCGGAGTTGCCGATGAGGAGCATAAGAACTGCCGCACCTGCAATAGCGCCTGCAAACTGTGCGATAACGTAGCCGATAAAATCGCGCAGAGAGAGCTTCTTTGAAACCAGCATGGCGATGGATACCGCGGGGTTGATGTGGCAACCTGAAACGTTTCCGATGGAATACGCCATTGCAACGATCACAAGACCGAAGGCAAGGGCTGTGAGAAGGTAGCCTGTTCCTTTAGCGGAGGAGCAGCCTGTAACGCAAGCGGTACCGCAAGCGAAGAGCACGAGAACGAACGTGCCGATAAATTCCGCAATATACTTTTTAAGGGAATTCATAAAAAACCTCCAAAAATAGAATTGGTATGATATAATATAGTAAATACCAAAAAAATTATAACATCTTTATCAAAAAATGTCAACGATATCGAAATGAAAAGGAGTAGCAAAATGCCCCTTGAGATAGTAAGAAACGATATTACGTTAATGAAAGTGGATGCAATAGTCAATGCGGCAAACGAGACCCTTCTCGGAGGCGGCGGAGTTGACGGAGCCATCCACCGCGCGGCAGGCCCCCGCCTTCTTATGGAATGCAAAAGGCTCAACGGTTGCAAAACCGGCGAGGCAAAGCTTACGAAGGGATACGATCTTTTTGCAAAATACGTTATTCACACCGTAGGCCCCGTATGGGAGGGCGGCGGATACGGTGAGGAGGAGCTTCTCCGCTCCTGCTACCGAAATTCCCTCAGTATTGCAAAAAACAAGAAATGTGCCTCCCTTGCCTTTCCCCTCATATCCTCCGGAGTTTACGGTTACCCTAAGGACAAGGCACTGAGGGTGGCGGTCGATGAGATCAGCAGCTTTCTTCTTGATAACGAAATGAAGGTCTACTTAGTCATATTTGACAGGGCATCCTTCACCATCGGCGAAAAGCTGTATTCCTCTATCAGCCGATATATTGACGACAGGTATGCAGATGCCCATTCCGATTCTCTCGAGGAGAGACAAAGAAGAAGCCTTATAACCCGCGCTCCAAAGGCATCATCCCACTACAGCGCCCCTATGGAGGAGTGCAGTGCAGGTGCGGCCCCCTGCTATGCAAGGTGCGACCTTGAGGACAGGCTTTCCGAGCTCGACGAGAGCTTTTCCCAGATGCTTCTCAGAAAGATCGACGAAAAGGGTATGACCGACGCCCAGTGCTACAAAAAGGCAAATATCGACAGAAAGCTCTTCTCTAAAATAAGGAGCGACGTTCACTACCGCCCGAAAAAATCTACTGCCATAGCCTTTGCCATTGCCCTCGAGCTTTCCCTTGAGGAAACTGAGGATATGCTGAAAAAGGCAGGCTACGCCCTTTCCCACAGCAACAGGTTCGATATAATCATCGAGTATTTCATAACTTCGGGAAATTACAATATATATGAAATAAACGAAGCACTGTTCGCATTCGATCAGGTGCTTTTGGGGGTATAGGATGATATATACGGATAAAACAAAAAAGGCCTTGCGCCTCTGCTTTGATGCCCATAAGGATCAGGTAGACAAAACGGGGCTTCCCTACGTTTTTCATCCCTTCCATCTTGCAGAGCAGATGGAGAACGAGACTGCTACTGTGGTAGCTCTGCTCCACGATGTAGTTGAGGATACGGACATCACGCTTTCGGATATCTCCGGAATGGGATTCGGCGATGAGGTGGTGGAGGCTCTGCGGCTACTAACCCACGCAAGCGGCGTGCCATATATGGATTACGTGGCAGAGATCCGGAAAAATCCTGTTGCCGCGGCTGTGAAAAAAGCAGATCTTATGCATAATTCTGACCTCAGCCGTCTTGACGTTGTGGACGAAAAAGCTCTGAAGAGAAAGGAAAAATACAAGGCGGCGCTGAAGCTGCTTTGCGAGTAAGGAGAAGATATGGAGATTACAAAGATAGTAATTACAGGCGGCCCCTGCGCTGGAAAATCCACCGCCCTGAGCTGGATACAGAATGCGTTTACTCAGCTTGGCTACAAGGTTCTTTTTGTTGGAGAAACTGCCACCGAGCTTATAGGCGGCGGTGTTGCTCCCTGGACCTGCAGAACGAACGGCGATTATCAGAAGCTTCAGCTTCGCCTGCAGATAGAAAAAGAAAGGATCTTTGAGGCGGCGGCTGAAGGAATGAATGCAGAAAAGGTCCTTATCGTATGCGACAGAGGCGCCCTTGACAATAAAGCTTACATGAATGACGAGGAGTTTTCACGTGCGTTGGCATCGGTGGATACAAACGAGGTGGAGCTGAGAGACAGCTACGATGCGGTCTTCCACCTTGTTACTGCTGCAAAGGGAGCTGTGGAATTCTATACCTGTGAAAACAATGCCGCAAGAACGGAAACACCTGAAAAAGCCGCCGTTCTTGACGATAAGATCATCTCTGCCTGGACGGGTCACCCCCATTTCAGGGTCATCGACAATTCAAGTGATTTCGAAAACAAGATGAAGAGCCTTATTACGGAGATATCCTCCTTCCTCGGAGAACCCGAGCCTCTTGAGATCGAGAGAAAGTTCCTTATCGAATATCCCGATATTGACTGGCTTGAATCCCTGCCCAACTGCAAGCGCCTTGAAATTATCCAGACCTATCTGAAATGCCCCGAGGGCGAGGAGGTCCGCGTCCGCCAGAGAGGAATCGACGGAAACTACATATATTTCAAGACCACCAAAAAGAAGGTCAGCGGCGTAAAGCGCATCGAGATAGAAAAAAGACTGACCCAGCAGGAGTATCTGAAGCTCCTTATGGAGGCGGACACAGAAAAGCGCCAGATCAGAAAGAACCGCTACTGCCTAACCTACGGTAATCAGTATTTCGAGATAGACGTGTATCCCTTCTGGAGCGATAAGGCGATAGTAGAGCTTGAAATGAGCGATGAGGCCTGCGAGCCCGTATTCCCCCCTCAGCTCAAGGTGATAAAGGAAGTAACCGACGACGATTCCTACAAAAACGCATCCCTTGCAAAAATATAATGTCGCCTGACGGGCGACCATACCTCTCTTTTTTCGGTGTATAATCAAGACACCAAATGAAAGAGAGGTATTTTAAATGAAGAACAATATTACTGAGCTGGTTTTTATCCTTGACAGAAGCGGATCAATGCACGGACTTGAGGGGGACACCATAGGCGGATTTAATTCCATGATCGAAAAGCAGAAGGGTCAGGAGGGCGAATGCTTCGTATCAACGGTGCTTTTTGATAACGAGAGCGCAGTTATCCACGACAGAGTAAAGCTTTCGGAGATTACCCCCATGACCGATAAGGAGTACTGCGTCGGCGGCTGTACTGCCCTTCTTGACGCTGTTGGAGGAGCCATCCGCCATATCGGAAATATCCACAAATACGCCCGCCGCGAGGACGTTCCCGAAAACACGGTATTCGTTATCATCACCGACGGAATGGAAAACGCAAGCCACCGCTATTCTCAGGCGGAGATAAAGAAGCTCATCAGCCGCCAGAAGGAAAAGCACGGATGGGAATTCTTGTTCCTCGGCGCAAATATCGACGCCGTGGAGACTGCATCCCGCTACGGCATCAGCGAGGACCGCGCCGTAAACTACCACGCCGACAGCGAGGGCACGAGGCTGAATTATGAGGTCACGGGAGACGCGATCAAGGCAATGCGCTGCACCTCCTCCATGCCCGGCGGCTGGAAATCAAGGATCGACGAGGACTACAGAAAAAGAAAGAAGTAAAATCGAAGGGTCAGAGGGGAGGGGATGAAGCAAAGGACTTTTTTGAAAAAAAGGTTCTATCTTCCTAAAACATAGTCAATTATCTTCGGCTCGATACACTCGCCTCGATACTTTCCTTGTTTTAGTTACGTCGTCGAAAAAACGATACTCAATCGTTTTTTCTTCCTCCTCACTCCAAAAAACTTTGAAAAAGGGATAAGATAAATTCGAGTTTGTCGGTATGTTCGCACTCGCACTGTTGTAGGGGAGGGGCTTGCTCCTCCCGCACATCAGCACGCGAGCCGAACTTTCAAATTCGGGTTTGTCGGTTGGATGATAGGTAAACCGTAGGGCGGCCAGACCCGTGGCGCCGTCCCTTCTGCACACGAACCAAGCGTGCAAATTCGGGTTTGTCGGTATGTTTCAAACTGAAATTTGAAAGGCGAAGGACATACTCTGCGCCTCCACTTCTCACCGACGAAGGAGGTGTGAAGGGGAGGGGGACCGCCGCGGAGGCGAACGTACAATTAATGCTATCTGAATCGGGGCGGTGGAAGGGTTGCCACATCTGCACGCGAACCAAACTATATTTTCAGCTTCATTGAGAAT
>SVTD01000001.1 GCA_015063955.1 Oscillospiraceae bacterium
ACTCGGAGATTTTTTCTTTTTCTATCCTTGCGCTTGCTTTGAGCTCGCGCGTTTTATTTCTGCTCCGCTCTTCTTTGCCCCCCGTAGAACGGGGGGTTTATTTCCACGCCTGAAGGCACCAATAAAACTGACCAAGTATCCAGAACGGATACTTGGTCTAAGCGCCCCAACATATTTATTGTATCAAATTATTATCCCGGTTGTCAATGGGGTTTGGAAAACTCATTCGTCATTGTGTACACTTTCTGTGTATTGAATAAATATTTTTCGTAAAGTTTGTACAATTCGTGTATTGCATTTTGGCTTTCACGGTGATATTATATAGACAAGGAAAGGGTGATACCGATGAAGAGTTAATAAAGCTCAAATCTTAAGGTTCAGAGCTAAACAATTTGATGCACTACCATTTAAGTCAGTTAACAAAAAACGCAGGAAGTTAAAAGTAGGAAAGCAGTTACAGTTCTAGTGGAAGTAGGATTAAAGTAGTTCAAGCTGATAGCTTATAGCGATACAATTTGGAGTGTAATTTACATAGATAGCAAACTGCATCAATTTTGTTAGTTTACCTTATATGAGCTTTAACAAGTTCCCTTTTATGATATGGATTATTCCAAACTGAGTTTATCCCGCTTACGGGAGAAAGTAAAAGATTGAAGTTCGTGTGAATTGATCGGTAATCAAAAAAGGAAACTTAATTGCCCTATTTAAAGAAAGAGAGGTTAAAAGATGTTAGATATCAAGAGTGAACAGAAATAACCCTTGACTGAGCTAATAGATCGTAAAGAAGGTCTTCAGTCAAGGGTTATTTCATTTTTATGCTCTCCCCCGACGGGGGCTTTTTTTATTATCGAAAAATATATTTTTTTGTAATTAACAGTTTACATTTTAGTCGAAATGTGTTATAATTTATCATCCGATCGTAAGATCGTTTTTTGAATGCAGGCTCACACATAAGCATTCTCTACACACGAAAGGAATCTATCAATGAAACAGTATAAAGCAGTTGCTGGCCCTATGAGCATCAGCGTTAAAAAAGGCGAAACTCAGTCCGCTTTCAATCTTTTTGCAGACATCATCAACAGAGAGGCTAACGGCGGTTGGACTTACCACTCCATGGAGACCATCACCGTAACTGAGAAGCCCGGTTGCTTCCAGCAGCCCGTTCCTCTCAACTACTACATGCTCATTTTCGAGAAGGATATCTAATTTAACTTTTTATTTTTTCAGCTTATGTGTGAGCTTTTGTATAACTCGGAGGTATCCAATTGAAAGAAATTGAATTCAGCGCAGATCAGCTGCCGGACATCAGTAAATTAGCTGAAGCGCTTTTTGAAGATGAGAATGATCCGAGAAGCAATTCATATAAACGAAAGCTTAACAGGCCCCGTATCAACTGGTTTAAGATAGCTCTCTTTCTTCTTTTACCGCCTGTTTTGCTTTTTCTTTTTTCCCTGCTTCTTATACACCTGGGAGTGCCGCTGTATATCTGTATTATCGGCTCTGCGGTCATCCTTCTCGTTTACGGAGCAATCAATCTGAAAAGGGTCGTTATCTGCTCCGTACACATCTATCAGAGATATGCGCCCGACAGTATTCGCAACAAATGCCGATTTGAGCCCTCCTGTTCTGAGTATATGATCCTCGCAATTGAGAAGTACGGACTTTTCAAGGGTGTTATCAAGGGTATTGACAGGCTTAAGCGCTGCAATACGAATGACGGCGGGTTTGACTATCCTTAATTCTCGGAGGCTTTATGGGACTTAACGAAATTCTTCTTATAGCGGCAGCACTTTTGCCTGCCATCGTTCTTCTTGTATATATTTACATAAAGGACCGCGTTGAAAAAGAGCCCTTGAGGCTGCTCCTTCTCTTGCTTTTTGCAGGCGTTGTAATAATTATTCCGATCCTCTTATTTGAAATACTGTTCGGAGCAATTATTGACACTTCCTTCGGTCTTGTGGATCTCGCCGAGGACGCGGACATTGCGTCTCTTCTCGGTCCTGTGAATTTCAGGATCTACACGGCCATCACTATGTTTATCGGCGTTGCACTTGTTGAGGAGTTCTTCAAGTGGCTTGCTATGAACCTTATTACCCGCAAAAACAAAAACTTCAATTCCCTTTTTGACGGTCTCGTTTACGCGATCTTCGTATCCCTCGGCTTTGCAGCTATTGAAAACGTTCTCTACGTTCTTCAGAACGGCTGGATAAATGCTATTATGCGCGCGATCATGTCTGTTCCCGGTCATATGTTCTTTGCAGTTATGATGGGCTACTTCTACAGCCTGTGGCATATGAATGACAAGGCAAGATCCCTTGAGGCAAAGTTCAAGGAAATGGGTGTTATCAGACCTATGTTTTCTGCCTTCGGCTCCGGAGCATACAGGCTACGCTCAATTGTTGTTCCCGTTCTTATGCACGGATTCTACAACTACTGCTGCTCTGTTGGAAGCATACTCGAAACCCTTCTCCTCATTGCGCTGGTTATTCTCTTCTACATTTTCTCTTTCAAGAAGATCAAAAAAGTGTCAAGTGACGATGCAAGCGATATAGTATATGCAGTCAGAATGCTCCACAAAAAGTATCCCGGAATTGCCGCCTGGGCCGAAGAAAACCCGGATCTTTACAATTCCGTTATTGCTGAAAGCCTTTAAAAAGAAGCCCTTCCTTTCGGAAGGGCTTCTTTTATGTTAATTAAATTAACCCCAAGGATCGATACGGAATTCATCCAGATCCTCAGCATCTGTAAGGAAATGATGCTTTTCAGCGCAATCCTTGCAGATCTTTTCCATCTTTTTTGCGTCTTCGCTTTCGATGCCAAGCATTTCACCAAGCTCACCGGCAGCATTCTGAAGCAAGCCGGGCTCATATGCATAACCCATAAAGAATTTCTCGCAGTCATCACAGGTGTGCATATACTTAGGAACGATGATGATCGCCGCTATGATGATCGCTACAACGATAATGATAGGAATGATCTTTTTCATATTTTAATCCATACTTTCTTTGCAAGAAGCCTTTACTCTTCCCCGACTCTCGTCGGGGAAGAGTTTTTATTTACTTAATGCAATTTTTTAAATAGAAGCTGAGAATACGCTTTTCCTGAGAATTGATGTAGGAATAGCGGAGGTCTACCTGCTTATCTGTTTTAAGATTTGCATACCTCAGCATATCCATAAACTTTCTCTCATCTACAAGCTCCTTCTTCGCCTGGTTGAACAGAGCGTCTGTGTTGAACTTGAAGGAAATGTACTCCTGGCCGCGTGAAATACTTTCACAAACGATATCACGAATGCGTTCTTCGTCAAAGGACTCAAAGAACAGGCCGTGACGGCGGTGATAGTTACACTTTGTTGCAGTACATACGGGAAGCTGCCATACAGCCTCGGGCTTATGTGCATCAAGTCTGAGGACCTCCTCAGTTGTGATACAGAAGCATCCGTAATCAACGGCATCGATACCGTCGCGGTTCTTGGTATCTGTTCCGTCTCCCCAGGTTACGTCGATATGGTAATAATCACCCTCGACCTTTACAACGTTCCATGCGTGAGTATCACTGGTCACGTATACGCATTCAATACCGAGAATGTTAAGAAGGAACTGAAGTGCCTTGGCATAGCCGGCACATACTGCCTTCTTTGAAACAAACACGCCGTATATTGATCTGAGATCATCAGGCTGGGTGCTGCGCTCGTTTCTGGGGATCTTCTTCTGACGCTCAAGACCGATCGTATCGTAGTCTACAAGATTAATGATGTTCTCATATACTCTCTTGACTACCTCGTAATCGCTCATAGTATCAGAAATGGAATCAAGGAAGGGCTTGATAGATTCTTCTATCTCATCCTGACGTCTTGAAGCCTCTTCTCCGGTCATACGGTATTCGAAGGATACCTTACCCACGATCATTGTCGCGGAATTATAGAGGTAGGTTTCGTTATAGTAGAACCAGAATATCTCGGGATGATCGGCAAGGACGTAATCCATAACCTTTCTTCCCTCCTCGAAGGTGAACTCGACCTCGAAATCGCTTATCTCAGTCTTATAGTTCTCAATTGCATCGAGGAAGATCTCATAGACCTTCTTGAGATGCTCGTCAAGGCGTTCATATGAGAATTTGGGAGCGTTACCGAACTCTCTGTCGCTGGGGCCGCGAACTGCGTCCTCAGACGTGGGGATAACTCCGGAGGGAGGTACGTCATCCCCTGCGGGGCCCCTCGGAATATCGTCATCCTCAGGAAGTCCCATTCCGTCATCATGGGGAGGAATTACGGTAATAGTACCGCAGAAGTCCTCTGCAAGAGGTGTTTGCGTGTCCATGAAGGGAGTTGCCTTCGTAATGATCGTACCCATAGAGAAGGGATAATTTGCACGGTAACGCATAAAGCCGCGTCCGTACTCATCATCACGGAAGGATGTAAGTATCTCCGTTCTCTTAGCGAGAGCAGGATCGTTTATAAGGTAAGCATACTGGACCTCTACCCATTTTGCCATACCCTCATAGATCTCAAGCTCAAGCTTCTTTCCGTATTTCTTACGGATCTTCTTGCGATCCCAGTTCACGTACTGCCAGATATGAGTAAGCTCATGGGCAATAGTGCAGATGGATGCCATTCTGGGAGAGCCGTTTTCAACAAGGAGGCTGAAGCCGTTCTTATCCTTGATGGCTACACCGAGGACTCTTCCGTCGCTGTCGGGAGTGGGTGTGAAGCTTTCGCCAAGGCGCTTATGAAGGGTCTTGGAATTGACCATTTCAACCTTTACGCCGACGTTGAGACGGATACCGAAGAAGGATTCCATATTTCTTCTGACATCCTCGAATATCTTCTTGAATTCCTCACCGGACTTGATTGCAGTCTTTGAGCACTGGAGGCAACGGTCACGTCCGTCTGCAAGAGTTTCATATTCGACACCGAATATTTCAGTTCCGCAGAAGTCGCAATATCTTGCGTTAGCCTTGCCGGGCTTAAAGGTTGCCTCAATGATCTTGGAGATATTCTTACCTTCTCTTGCCTGGCTGAGAGGATTGAATCTGAAGCCAAGTGCATCAAGATATGCCTTGGTTCCCTTCTGATCGATGCAAACGGGCTCGTTTACGTCGCCGAACAGGAGATAGTATCTTTCCTGATAGGGCTTTCTTTCGGGGATGATACCCACCGTAGGCTCATCATCGGCAGTGGGAGCTGTCTGATAATCAACGTCCATGGGAGCGTTCTTCTCATGGCCCTCGGTATCGGAAGCTGATTCTTCCTCTGCGGGTGCTTCGCCGTCAGCAGGATCGACAGATTCTGTATCTGCATCCTCAGGTACAGATTCGGGGATCTGAGGAATCTCAGAATCCTCGGGGGTCTCTTCATCCTCAGTAGCTTCCTCGCTGTCCTCGGGAGCTTCCTCAGGAATTTCAGGGGCTTCGGGAATCTCGGGAGCTTCTTCGGATGCTTCTGCATCCTCGGGTATCTCCTCGGGGTCATCCTCGCCCTTCTTCTTTTTCTTTTTCTTCTTACCTCCGAAGAGTCCGCCCAGCCATCCGAAGAAGCCCTTCTTCTTTTTGCGCTTCTTGGGATCATTATCCTCTGAGCCGTCACCTTCAGTTGCGTCTGACGTTCCGTCTACGGGATCTGCTTCAGGCACGTTACCGTCGTCTGAGGGCTTGGCAGGCGTATCATCTGCAGGCGTCTCACCCGCAGGTGTATCCTCTGCCGGTGTTTCGTCCGCAGGTGTTTCATCTGCGGGAACAGGTGCGGGAGTATCGTCTGCAGGGGGAGTATCGTCTGCAGGAGTTTCCTCGGGCTTATCCTTCTTCTTAGGCTTCTTCTTGAAGAGACCTCTGATCTTATCAAGGATCTTTCCGAAGAATCCCTTCTTGGGCTTATCGTCTTCCGGCTCGTCTGTAAACGTTACGGGAGACTTAGGAGGTGCGGGAGGAACGATGCTGTGTTCAAGAGTTGTATTGTGCCAATCCAGATAATCATCCATAATCTCCATGATTCTCTGGAGGTTTCTTTCAACAGCTATAGTAAGACCAAGGTCAAGCTGGCTATCCTCTATGATATAGATGGAATTTGCATTCAGCTCGATTCCCTCGCCTGCTACAGTATAGGTAATGGGGTTAACTCCGTCTGTTATCTCATTATCCATAGGAGTTACGGCACAGATATAGGAATGGTTTTCTGCAAAGAGGGTCTTGAATATCTCGTTAAAGAGCATCGTTACCGTATAACGGACTCTGTCGTTAAGCTTTCCGTCCATTGAAGGAAGCTCAATTCTGAGAATCTCCTTATTATGGTAGCTTCTCTGAGGAATTCCGCGGCCCTCGAAGCCGATCTTCTTTGCGCCTGCAAAGTCGTTATATCTGTCCATTTTGTAGTAGCCGGGAGTATCTACGGTTATATCCGCAAACTCGGTGGATATCTTCATACCCGCAACGTCACGGATAGCACCGATACGGTCGGAGGGCTTGATACCGAGCAGCTTATAATTTCTGATCTGACGGTATGAGGGACGTCCGACGATATGGTCAGCCGCACGGCGAACGAGCACCTGTCCGTCTGCTGTAAGATACTGCATTTCGTAGTACTTACCGCCGAAGGTGAAGAACTGACCGGGAAGATACTTCTGGTAGATATGTCCGCAAAGCTCGGCACCGAGATAGTACATCTGTCCCTTTTCATCCTCTGCTACGTAGCTTGCGGAAAGAAGCTCGCCCACACAGCTGTTAAGGAACTCGGGATTTTTGATGGTAAGTGTTGTCTGCATATCGCCAAGCTTAAGATTAAAGGATTCGTCAAGCTCAAAAATATCGCTTGTTACTTCATATCCGTTCTTAAGCTTAAAGGAAAGCGTGCTTGCCTTCTTTACAGCGTCCTCGTAATCCAGGCCGGAAAGCTCCTCAAGCTCACTAACCGTTGCAAAGCACTTATATATCTCGTACCAAAGCTGCTTTTGGAGATCGTATACCGTTATGCCAAGGAGTGAGAGCTCCTTCTCAAGACCGTCTATGCTTACTGTCTGGCAGCTCATCATAAGGATAAGTCTGAGCGTTGCATTTCTGTTGCTGCGGGCATAGTCTGCTACGATATAAGGGATAGCCTTAGCGTCAGTCTGGAAGATAGATGCATTATCAGCCATATAATCCTTGAGAAGATACTCGGAGGAGATAATGTTGATAAAGCCCTGATCTGTTGCTCTTGTTGAGAAGTCACGGAGGACCTCGAACATATTGAAGTCTTCGTCTTCAACTGTGATGTACTTGTTCTTCTCAACGTCTGCGCTCCAGAAGTTTGGTGTTGTATGGAAATACTCATCCATAGACTCCTGATTTGTGGGGAGTCCTGCATATTTTGTCAGCTCGTAGTAATACTGACGGTCGATCCAGCGGATATCGGATACGGGGAATGCATCACCGCCGTACCATTCCACCTTAGCGACCTGGTTTTTGAGAGCCGCAAACGAGAGCTCTGTTCCCATACCGAGATATCTCGAAATATTGGGAAGGAGACGGTGATGGAGATAATCCTTATCAGCCTCCCAGCTCATATAGGAAGACGTTCCCGTATGCTTATTAGTTGCGCTGACCTCTGTGATGCTTGTAAGAAGGATATGAGACATAGCGTCTACAAGTCCGTCACAGTTCTTATCGCACATACAGTAAACGATTTCCTTATCCTCACGGTTACGGCACTGCTTGATTATCATATTGAGTCCGATCTGAGCTGTTGTTATAAGCTTTGAGGGCTCTATGATAACCACGAATCCAACCTCCTCAAAGAAGTCGGCATTTGCATTATGAACTCTGATATCAAGCACGTCTGAGCGCGTGATAATACCGATATCGGGATTCTTTGCCTCTGTATCAAGCACCTGGATATCCCAAAGGAAAGGAAGATGAGTAACTGATGAAATACCGTCCTCAAGCCATTCGTGGATATCATCCTCAATTGCGTGTCTTCCGAGAACAACAAGCACCTTCTTATGGCTGAGAAGAGCGCGGTTCATGGGATAGAACGCATAGGGGATAAGGTCCTTATAGAAGGGGTTATTGAACAGAGTGCTCTTACCCTTAAGCATATCAAGAGATGAATAAAGGTAATTATGATCTATGGGGAATCCTGATTTATGAAGGTTCTTTACGTATGATGCGAAGCTTGTGATCTTCTGGTCCTCGTCCTTTTCAAGCTCAAGGATTATATCGTCAGTAGAAACGTTATAAACAAGAGAGCTGTTAAGGCTTGTATTCTCGGAAAGGAGCTTATCCTTGAAAAGGCTGCGCAAAAACTTTCTGAGAAGTGAGTAGTTGACCATTCTGTAAGCTTCGTCATCCTCGCCCATAATGGTGCTGTACTCCTTCTGGGTCACACCGTCCAGATAGAAATACATCTCTCCCATAAGGAGGATACCGAAAACGGGATAGAAGATCGTTTTCAGCATTTCCATCTGATACATTCTCGTGCTGACAAGCATAAGAAGCACAAGGATAACTACCGAGCTGTAATATAATACCTTCAAAAAGCTTCTGACCTGAACGAAGCTGTCCCTGAGGCACCACAGATTTCTCTCAAAGAAGAATCTGTAGAAATTGGAAGCCACCTTTGTATGTATCTTTCCGTCTTCCTTTACGAACTTACCGATGATACCGATGCATATCTTTTTAAGAAGCAGGTATACGACGATAAGTACGGTATTGGATATGAAGAATATCCAGAAGAAGATATTGATATGGTTAAGGAAGTTAGTAATAAACTTTGCGATCTCCGTAAATACCTTTGCAAGGAAGCCGGGCATCCATTTAATCTCTGCAAGATTTTCAAAGAACGCGGGGATTGCGTTTATCAGGTCCACAAGCCAGTCATTTATAGTATCCATAAGGATCATCGCAACGATGATATAGATAAGTGTAATTACCGGCATTGCAAACTGACGGCTTCTCTGGGGCTTTTCCAGATTCAGCTTATTGTTAGTAAGGCAAAAAATGACAAAAGGGAGAATGGCAAGAAGCCACTTTGCTATATGAAGTATTGTCTTAATCATATAATTCCTCCCTCGTCAGTGATACGCTCTTAACGTAATCGATGGGAACCTCGACCACGTTACCGATCTGGAGGAACTCTACGTTTGTCTTGCAGAGCTCATAAGGGATCTCGTAATCGTATTCACAAAGAACTGAATAATCATTATAGTAGGGCTCGATATCTCCGCCTCTTACGGTGGAAAGATCGATATAGCCGTAGAACAGCTCGCTGAACTCGTCTACCTTCTTCCTGATATCGTAAACGTGCTTTGCGATAATGGTCTGCTGGCTGATCCTGCACTTCTCTGAGTAATTGAGTACTGAGAAGCCTCTCATTACGTTGCAGGCGTGACTGAGGTACTTAGAAAATGCCGTAAGGCCGTCGTTTATACCGTTCAGTATTCCGCCCATAACTTTATTAAAGTGGATAAACCTGTTTATCAGCTTCTTTCTGATTCTGATAAGGAATATAATGCCGATCACAAGAAGTATACCGACTGCGATTCCTGTCAGCGTCAGGGAAGCAAGGAATGAGCCCACTGTATTTGTATTGCTGAAAAGAAGAGGAATAAAGCCGAACAGGAAAGCTCCGATTGCTATAAGAGCCGTTATGACGGTCTTTTTCTTTGTCATTCTCTGGGCAATATTCTCCCTGATCTCTTTATCTGCCTCATCGATCATTTCTGCATACTTGCGATTGTTAAACAAAGCAGGAGTTTTTGTATCGACCATCTTCTCTTCTTCATCAAGAAGATTATACTCAACATCCTCTCTCTGTCTTTCGGTGAGACAAAGGATCCTCTCGTCATCAATAAATGATTTATCATTCATCTCCGTATCAACAGAGGCCTTGAGGGCTCTTTTGGGCTCTCTGAGATAACGGTTGAATTTTTTGGTTATTTCTCTGGATTGGTTATACCATGCACTATACTCATTCTTAGGACAATCTGTGGCGAGGCCTATCTCGCTGTAATCAGCATAAAGCGCTGATACAGGGAAGGTTGACTCCATTACGACAGGCACCTCAACGTTTGCCTCGAAAAGCTTTTGTGAGGTTGCGTTATCTATGCCTGTTACCTCGCTGTCCTTAAGCTCGCTTGCGATCTTTCTTATATGAAGGCTGGTCGCTCTGAGCTTACTGAGGTATGCGGAGCAGGTCCTCTTCACCGCATCTACATTGAATTCTATATTTGCACGGTACACTCTGTTTGTATTTACAGCGCCCGCGGGAATGGGATTACATGCCAACATGAGCAGTAAGCACACCATTCTCATCTGATCGAAGCGATACTGTCTGTTACTTCTTTCGATAATATCAAATATAATATATCTCAGCTTTTCGGGATACATATTGTAGTCGGCAAAGGATGAATATTCCTGTTCATCCTTTCCCTGCCACTTTATATTCTGCTCATAGTTCTTATAGTCATATGTTCGTCTTGCAACGCAAATGACCTCCTGAGGGATCTTATCCTTCAGAGTGAACCTCTTTTCAATAGCAGAAAACAGCTTTGCCTTATATGTATTCTCTACGATGCACTCAAGATACTCGGGATCGGTGAAAATCGGATCAAAATCTCCTATAAAGCCGATGAAATCGATTATTTTTTCATCGGGAACAAGATCTGCGATCGTCTTTTCATCATGATTGCGGACACTCTCGATCAGAGTATCCACTTCATCCGCAGAAACATACTGTAAAAGCATCTTTCTGCGGAATGAATCAAGGATTCCCGCTGTTTCATTAAGATTCAGCGCATCGAGCTGACGCGATATCAGGTATTCGGAGAATTTGATATCCC
This sequence comes from Oscillospiraceae bacterium, assembly GCA_015063955.1. GTDB lineage: Bacteria > Bacillota > Clostridia > Oscillospirales > CAG-272 > Avispirillum. The sequence goes on from SVTD01000001.1 coordinate 10,809, forward strand.
CCGAAATAATACCTGAATATACGTTATTATCCTCAATAACAGAGTTGAATTTCGGTATTGTGCAAAGCGCTGATGTGAGTCGTGTTAACGGATTATTGATTGCCGCCTCGTAGCATTTGTATCGATTCTGTCGTCTTTTTGCGATCTTATCCCAGTTCAGAACACCCTCATCATATATATCAATATCCTTATACTGCGTATAATCAAAGGGGTTGACCTGCTCAAGACCGTCCTCATTTACGATGATAGCTCTCCACGTATCCTTATATTCGATTATGGAATAGAGATCGGGGAGCATTTCACTGATGGATTCTCCCTCCTTATTCCAGGGACAAAGAGCGTACTTTTTCTTATCAGCCATAGGGCTGAGAAAAACATCGTATTCATTGAAAAGATCGATCATTTTCTGCTCGGCAATAACAACTGTAAACATGACCTCACCTCCTTCCTGGCATTAATACCGAATTTATTATCTGATGAGATCGCGAAGCTCTTCGATCTTCTGGCTGAAGTTGGATGTATTAAGAGACTTAAGCTTGTTGCTAAGCTTCTTGAATACCATATTGACAACCTTATTTTCGGAAAGAATAGTGTTCTTTCTCATTGCTTCATCTACGTTATACTCATCGTTCTGGAAGTTTTCAACGAAGAGCTTGAACTGAGATACGAGACGGTTTGCAAGGAAGGGTGCACGGTCTACTTCCTGCTCGTATCTGTTGATCTCGATCTCGAGAACGTTGATGATAGCGTCGATCATGATGGAAAGCTCGTTGTCATCAAGCTTTGCACGAGGCAGAGAGTTGAAGTATGCAAGAGGAATCTCGAACAAACTTGTGGGTGCCTTATGTCCGTCACCGATCTTGAAGTTATTAGCATCCTTGAAGAAGGAGCTTTCTGTATATCTGCGGTTGCACTCTACGTCGTACTTGCAACGCTCCTCTACCATTTCATAGATCTTCGCAACGGAAGCGCGGTCACGGTAGAGAGCATCGAGAACCTCGTAGAATTCATCACACTCTGTGTTATTGGAAACGATGAGAGCAGTCTGCTCACCCTGAGTATCCTCGAGAGCGAAGATTCTCTTCTGTGCATCATATCTGGAAGACTGATACTTCTTGATCATGCTGTATGTGATACCGTAGATAAGTGCGGAGTGGATCTTAACCATTTCGTCGTAGTGAGCATCCATGGAGATCTCGGGCATCTCTGTGAGAGAATCCCAGCGCTTATCGATATGGAGAGAGATGGTTGCGCTCTTTGTGGAGTCAGGTCCGAGCTTCTTGATGTACTCGTGGTATGCGTTGTAGTAGATACCTGCATCCTCGGAATACTGATCGTCCTCTCTGCACTCCTGAGGGCTCTTGAAACGGGAGAGCTTATCGGGAGTAATATTATATACAGCCTTGAAGAATCTGAGGTCGTACTTGGATACTGTGTTTGCTGCACGTGCAGAAAGACCGAGAGACTCGATTGTCTGCTTAACGTTGATATCACGGAGGTCGTTAAGAGCCTTGTTGTAGGAACAGATCGGCACGTCACGGGGCTCGTTGAAGTCTGTGCAGCCAATACCGGGGGCAGCAAGCTTCTGACCGAGATTGAGGCAATCCTTGAGATATGTATTCCACTCATCGGGAGAGATCTTGGGAGTTACTCTTTCCTCATCGTCGCTCTTAAGCATATTTGCCTTGATGTATGCATTAAGTCTCTGCTCGAGAGCAAGAGCCTTGATGATATTGAGGTCGATAATATCCTTGCATTCCTCACGAACGGATTCTCTGAAGTAATCGATAACTACCTCATCGAATACGTCCTTCTTCTCATAATCGCCGTATACGTCATACTCAGCAAGTCTGTCGCTTTCAGCATTCTGCTTGATAGCCTCGAAGATATCGGAGTTAAGTGTTTCGGGAAGGAGGAGACCCTCGCTGCTCTCGGGGCACATACCTACGATCATATCGAGCTGCTTCTTATTTGCGCATACGTAACGGATGAAGTCACCCTTCTTGAATCTGATCTGCTCTACGATCTCTTCCTGCTTACGGGAAAGGCTTGTAACCTTGGATTCAAAGCTGCCGTAGAAGGACTCGAACTGCTTATTGAGCTGACCTACGTAGTTTACGAGAGACTCGTATACAGCCTCAAGGATGGAGCTTACCTTATACTTATCTACCATTCCCATATATGCGGGGAACAGCTCGTTAAGCTTATCCCAGAATGCGGTGAAGCCGCCGGTGATCTTATCGATGATAGTCATATCGGTATTCTCGATATTACATACCTGATCGATATTAACCTCTTCCTCCTTGGAGTAACGTGCGCTTACGTCAAAGTAATCAGCGTTATCAGCTGTGGAGGAGAAGAGGAGAAGGTCTGTGATAACCTTTTCACGGTCCTTCTTTGCTGTCTCATACTTCTTGAGAGCAACGGTATAAAGTCTGTAAAGAACGTAACGCATAGCGTTAGGATGGATAGCGCCGTCTGTGGACTTGAAGAGAGACTCGAGGTGATAAGGAGCTACTCTGTCGTCTACAACTGCGGGTGCATCGTAAAGAATGCTCTGAGCAAGTGCCTTACTGTTACTGGAAGCATACTTCTTTACGATATTCTGGTAGTTACGGATAATGGAAAGGTCTGTAACAGCGGAGCCGCGGAGATCCTTATTATTTGCATAATCCTTAGGTGCACGGAGCTCATTGAGCTTGATAGCCTGCTCCTTAACGTCGGGAATATTTTCAAATGCGCGCTTAAGCTCGCCCTCAAGGCTTGCAAGGAACGCCTTGATCTTCATGTTTACAGCGGAATCTGCATTGTCGCCGTCGGAGGAAAGGTAACGCTTGATATCCATATCGAATCTCTGGTCACCGTTGTTAACTTCCTGTACGTAGATATCGGGAAGCTTGGGAGCTGCAGAATTGGAGGTGTTTCTCTTCTTCTTGAACTCAGCCTTTGCCTGCTCGTACTTCTTATCGTACTTGAGCCACTCGCCTACGGTATCACCGGAGCCGATTCTCTCCATAGCGCGGTTGTATGCTACGTAGTCTGCAATAAGCTCGTAGGGGTATCTGAGAACAGAGGAGCCGATACCGCCGAAACGGTTACGACCGAGGTTGTTACCGTCTGCAAATTCCTTAATAATATTATCCTCGATTGAGAATGCATCGCCCTGCATAGGACCGATGTTCTGCTCGTAAAGGCTGCGTGCAGCAAACGCCTTGTACTGCTCGAGAGTCATCATGCTCTCCTGGCTCTGGTCAACACGGTCAAGGAGGAAGCAGAAGTCGAAGGGAAGGTTATCGAGACGCTCTGTGCCCTTTGCAGTGGTGGGAACGTCGATATGGAGTTCCTTATATCTTTCAAGGTCCTTTCTTACGCCGCAGAAGCCGCTGGCCTTGATCATAAATGCGTTGATCTCCTTGATCGCTGCATAGCCGTTTCTTCTCTGGCTCTCACGCTCGGTCTCTGTCTTGATAACAGTGTCCATAACGCCGGGAAGAATAAGGAAGCCACGAACGATAAGTGCCTTTTCTCTGTAGTGCTTACGCATATAGTCACGGATAAGCATACCTACAGTCATAGCAATACCGGAGCCGGTACCGCCGCTGGCAGAGGAACAGATAACTACACGAAGAGCCTGCTTGAGCTCAGCATCATCCTTGAGGAAGAGGCTGTCGATCGCCTTATAAAGCTTCTGGATCTCGCCGGTCTTGATAGTTGCGTTAAGAGCAAGACGGGAGATGGCTCTTACCTGACCTGCACCCTCGGATACAGTCTTGGAGTAAAGAGTAGTATTATTGGGGAACCAATAATTTCTAGCATCCTCATCGTTCTTGAGGTAATCAAGAACGCTCTGGGGAGAGGATGTCTGAATGGGGATGATGTTTGCCTTGGAGTTCTTAACTCCTCTGAGGTCGTTTGCGTTTGTGTCCATTGCCACGAAGCGAAGATTGCTCTCTTCTCCGGGCATACACATTTCAGCAACTCTGGTTACGATATCGGAGCCGATACCGCCAACGCCTACGAACAGCGTTGCGGGTGTAGAGTTAATACCCAGTTTTTCTGATTTAATTTTCATTTTATATTCCTCCGAAAATTATTTTTGAATTAATTTGCAGCTAAGCGCTGAATCTCTTGTAAAGAGCACTCCTTATTTATGCTGAACCTTACATATGAGAGTTGAGGTCGCAGACTGGATCTCTACGAAAACGATCTTACCGTCCTTACGGATGGGCTTGGTTTCTCCTCCGGGCAGCTCAGGCTGGAGGGGGTCGATCATTTTTCCGTTTGCGGGACTCTTCTCATAGGTATAGTTGTTTACAACAACAGCGGGATTCTGAGAAGTAATCTCTGTAATTCTTACACGTCTGTTTTTAGACTTCATAAAGCGCTTGTCGATAGCCTCGAGTCTGAAGGTAGCGTTGCAGGCAGACTCCATAGGAACTGCTGCGGGAGTTTGAATAACAAGCTTACCCTTCTTACCCTTCTTTGTGTACTTAACTCTTGCTCTGAGTCCGTCAACCGTATCACCGTCCTTCATAAAGGTGGTGGAAACGTGCTCAATATCCTTAGGAAGAACCTTCTGATTAAGGAACATTGCGATAAGGAGCGCAAGAATAAGAAGACCGAGGAGACAAAGTCCTATGACCGCTATAAGAGGAAGGAGCTGAATATCAAAGGATACCTTATCCTGACCTGTAAGATCTTTTCCTGTATTTGCCGAAACGGTTGCAGTTATCGTAAGTTTATATTTTCCAAGATCGGGAGCTACGTGCTTACCCTTCTCATTCTGTGCAAGATAGATATTGACAGCAGATTCTCCCTTGAGGAGCTCGATCTTATATTTAAGGGATTCTCCCTTTTTCTCATCGCCGCCGCAGGTGGCCTTGAGGTTAAAGCTTACAGCCTCAAGCTGCTCGTCTGTGAGGGGGGCTCCGTCGATTTTGAGATCTACTCTGACAGGCTTCCAGTTTTTATTATCTGCAAGCTGATACCAGTTGCTTTCCTGAAGAACGTCAGCCTTAATGACAAGTCCGTCCTCAGGATCGAGCACAACTATATCCTGGGGGAAAATGCCGGGATCATCCTCGTTTGATATCGTGTAATCCTTAAGATATGTACCTGTGACAACGGTATCTATACTTTCACCGGGCTTAAGTGTAACCGTACTTCCGTTTTCAACGTCAAGAGGTACGGTCTGAGAGCTTTCACCCTCATAGGTTACCTTAAGGTCAAACTTTACGTCACCCATAAGGGGGGATTCGGTAATATCCTCACCGGTCTTCGCATCGACAAGGCTTGCCTTCACGATATAGTCTCCGGCAATGAGATCGGTGTTATTTATATCGATCTCCTGTTCTGTTGCCGCATCGCAGATGCTGACCTTCATATCAACGTCGGGCTCATAGAAGATCTTTATCTTATCCTTATCGGCACCCTTATACTCAAGAGTATAAAGACCAACGGCACATTCGCCGAAGGAAACGACCTGACCGTAAAGCGTTGTATCTATAATAGGCTTATATTCATTACCCCATCTGTCCGTTTCATAGGGTCCGGGGTTACTGTAATCACTGTATTTTCGCTGTTTACTGTCGGAAGTGATCTCAACTGTATTACCGTTATCGTCCTTGAGGGACAATACCTGTGCTCCCTCACCCTGAACGAAAACGATAAGACTCTTCATAGAGATATCAAGCTCAAGTGTATCGCCTGTAAGCTTACCTACAAGCTCATCTCTCTGGAATATCTTATTACAGATATCAATAAGCTTTTTCTGAACCTCTCCGGAAGTTTCCGCATACTCGGAATAGAGTCCCTTTGAAGGCTCGGATTTAATCTTATCCTTATTCAAAGCTTCCTCGAGAGAGCCGACCATGAAATACTGAACGTTTATACCGTCATCTGCAATATCAAGAAGACGCTGCTTTGTTTCAGAATTGGGAATTACGATTTTTCTTCCGGGATCGCTGAAATTGGGATACTTTTCGTCATCTATAAAGTCACCGTCTGTAAGAACGATAAGCCATCTTTCGGTTGCAGAGGATCTTTTGAGATAATTTGAAGCCTTTGTAACAACGGAAATAGGTGTATCTCCGGGACGGGGAGTATACATATAGGTGATCTTATCAATATCCTCAATGCTTGTTACGCTGATAGGCGTTTCGTTAAGAGTATTATATTCGGGCTTCGGAGGCTTCGTACCGTCTGTTACTACCTCCCACATCGGGAAAACAGTAAGCTTATCCCCGTTCTTATAATCAAGCATGGAAGCAAAGATCTCAAGTGCAAATTTTGACTTACACCATCTGTCATCGTTATCAGACATAGATCCCGAGTTATCATAGGCTACAGCAATGTCGTAAGTCTTTTCGACCTTGAACACCTCAGCCGCGGCAACACCGATCGAAGGCAGGATTCCTCCTACCACCGTGATCGCAGCCATGAGCATCAGCAAAAGTCTGAACAAACCTTTCTTTATACCCATACTTTTCCTCCTTTATAATATATTATTTCAGAAAACCATCCGTATGCACATTAGGGGGCATTTTGGAGTATTATTTCTTATTTTATCACATTCGTTTTTTTTCGTCAACACATTACTACTATTTTTGTAACATCCTTGAAACATTTTTAATAATTTTGATGCTATTGACGAAAAAATCCACCCGAAAAAACGGGTGGATTTTTTACTTTAATTTATACCTGAAACTGATTTCCTAAGATACGCAGCATCGATTGCGTTTACTTCTCCGTCCTCATTATAGTCTGAGGCGTCTATAATCTGCTCGCCGGAAAGCTGACCTGCAAGCACTCTCTTGAGAAGATTTGCATCAATGGCGTTTATCTCTCCGTCGTTATTAAGGTCGCCCTTCGTCCATCGCTCAAGGACAGGCACCTTAACCTCCTCCGTTTCTCCGCAGCCGGAGCAAACGAAAAGATCGATTCCCTCCTCTGTGACGGTGGGCTCCTTTACTCTTTTTGAAAATTCGAAGCTGTGCTCGTGTTCGACCTCTCCACTCTCCGCGGCAGACGCTACTACCTTGATGGTATAGGATACGTCATCAGCGTTGTCGTTATAAACAGAGAATATGGGGTGAGCTGCGATCTGAGCATTGGGATCGCCGGGGAGCATAAGCTCGATCGTTCCGTCCTTATCCTTATCCGTATATACAGTTCCGTTAAGAATGACCTCTGTGTTATAGATATCAGCCTTTGTATCAGCAGAAACAACTATTCCCTTTCCGCCCCAGAGACCGCCGTTTGTACCGTCCTGATACACAACGGTCTTCATTGCCTGAACGTTTGCTACAAATCCCTCAGCGCTCTTGATAAGTACAGGATCCGATTCTGTTCCGTACACCGTTGTGAGGTTGCAGTATACCTTAGTCATACGGTATGATCCGTTAGCATCGGGCCTTGCCGTCATATGGATAGTAATAACGTCATTTCTCGAAACTCTGAACGGCACCACGGGTCTTGTATAGATATCTTCAAAGGCATTATAGGTAACACCCTTGCACTGAACCGTGATCTGATACAGGTCGGTGGATGCACCTGCAGCATCTCTTGCAGTAGCATCAATGCAAACAAAGCCGGCTCCGGTAGCTGTGAAGGTATACCAGTATCCGTCGCTGTCGCCCTCTGCCAGATCGGTATTGATAAGATAACAGCCGGCCGCAGAGAAATATCTGTCGTTTGCATTTTCGGGGTTAGCCTCCGTGCCTAACTCGGCAGCCTCTGCCGTCACTGCAGCAGCAAGGCAGCATACGAGCATTACCAGCGAAAGTATAAGTGCAAGAGTTTTTTTAAAAAAATTCATTTTTGCTTCTCCTGTCAAATAAATAAGCGTCGGTCATTTCGACGGCGCAAAAGGAGATTCAAGAATGATAACAAACTGTTCTTCTCCAAATGAGCTGTAATCATTGTAACATATAACTTCTGCTAATGCAATACTATAATTGATTTTTGTGCATCTTTTGCATTTAATTTAATTGTACTGCAAAAATGTTTTTGTTACACTATTGTACATTTTGAATTTTAGTATTATAATATATGCAAGGAAGGTGATACAATGATCACGATCAGGGACGTTCGCACAATCCCCGGTGACAGCGGATTCCTCATAGACGACGGTAAAACTTCAATTCTGTACGATTCGGGCTTTGCCTTTACGGGCTACAGTCTGGCTGATAATGTTAAAAAAGCCTTGGGAGAAAGAAAGCTCGATTATATATTTCTCACCCACTCTCATTACGATCACGTGCTGGGAGCATGCTACGTTATGAAGTACTATCCCGAGGCAAAGGTAGTAGCGGGAGAGTATGCCAAAAGAATATTTGAAAAGCCCTCGGCAAGGGCTGTAATGCGGGAGCTTGACCGCAAATTTGCCGATAAATGCGGCGTGGGCGATTACGAAGATCTTATAGACAGCCTACGGGTAGATATCCCGGTCCTTGACGGAGATATTATCAAAGCGGGCTCGATGGAATTTCTGGCAATTGCTCTTCCCGGCCATACGAAATGCTCCTACGGCTTTTATCTTGAGAGCGAAAAGCTTCTTTTATCAAGTGAGACTCTTGGCGTATACGTCGGTGAAAGGAGCATTATTCCGTCGTTTCTTATTGGTTACAAAACCGCACTTGATTCTATCAACCGCGCCCTTGAGCTTGACGTTGAAAGAATACTGATCCCTCATTTCGGTGCAGTTGACGGAGAGACTTTGGAATACTATCTTTCAAACATCAGAAAAAGCACCGTTGATACCTGCCGAGAGCTTGCATCAATACTGAAATCCGGCGGAACAAAGGAGGATGCCCTTCAGTTCTTCAAGGACAAGTTCTATCACGGAAAGGTGGTTGAAGCCTATCCCATCGACGCCATGGAGCTAAATACCGGGATAATGATAGACCTTATAAAAAAAGAGCTGTTATCATAAGAGAAAAGCCACCGTTTGAACGGTGGCTTTATCATCGTTACCGATCAACCCAAATAATTCAAATTTTGTTGAAAAACTCGTAACAGGATTGAAAAAAGCTAAGTTTCGTGGTACTCTAAATATATCAATCAATGGAGGTTCTTTATGGAATTCAGTGCCAATCATCCGATCCTGTTCGTTATGGTCGGAATCATCATCGCTGTGGTTCTTGCACAGTCGGTATACTTCCTTTTACGCGCAATGAAGCGCGCAAAGGAGCTTGGAATTACCAAGAAAACAGTTACTTCTACCATCACCTCATCTGCGATCTTCACGATCGCTCCCGCGGTGGCTATCCTTCTCGGAGTTATCGTGCTTTCACGCGATCTCGGTCTTGCAGTGCCCTGGCTCCGCCTCTCCGTTATCGGCTCCCTCTCCTATGAAACGATTGCGGCAAAGAACACCACAAACGCTCTGGCAGAGGGCATCAGCGCCCTTACCGACGCCCCCGCTTTCGTTGCCGTTATTTGGGTAATGACCATCAGCATTGCAGTTGGTCTTATCTTCGTTCCCCTGCTTACAAAAAAGATCCAGGGCGGCATTATCAAAATGGGAACCAAGGACAAGAAATGGACCGACGTTTTTTCTAACGCTATGTTCCTCGGTATGATAAGCGCCTTCGTGGGTTACGTTTTCTGCGACGTTTCCCTTGCATTCAAGGGTGATTTTTCAGGTCTTATTCCTGTGATCGTAATGTTTGCTTCTGCACTGGTTATGATCTGTCTCGGACTTATTGCTACCACATATAAGATCCGTTGGCTCACTGACTATGCACTTCCCATCAGCCTTATCTACGGAATGGCTATTGCGATCCCCGTGACAAGATTGTTGGCATTAAGGAAAGGACTCATAATATGAAAAAGAACATTTCCTATCTTGACAGCATCCATCGCGACGGAAGGATATGGGGCCTTCTTATATGCTTCCTTTTATTCGCCTTCCCCGTTGCTGTTTCACTTATTTTCAGATCTATGCCTAACTGGGAGGCCCTCGGAAGAGGTCTTCTCGCTACAGCTCCCATGTACTGGGCCGTGGGATTTATCGAAATGTTTACGTACGTTCCCATGCTTGGTGCAGGCGGCACCTATCTCTCATTCGTTACGGGTAATATTGCAAACCTCAAGCTTCCCTGCGCCGTTGACGCTATGGAGCGCGCAAACGTTAAGGCTACCAGCGAGGAGGGTGAGGTCATCTCCACCATCGCTATCGCCGTTTCCAGTATCGTTACGACGATAATCGTTATTCTCGGAGTTATCTTTATTATCCCTCTTACTCCTCTTCTTGAGAATCCCGATCTTGCTCCTGCTTTTGATATGATCCTCCCTGCCCTTTTCGGCGCTCTCGGAGTTGCGTTCGTTTCAAAGCATCCGAAGCTTGCTGTGGCTCCCATCATCCTTATGCTCATTCTCTTTATCTTCGTTCCCGCGCTTAACGCCGATACCGTGGGCATTATGGTTCCTGTAGGAGTAATATTCACGATAATCGTTGCCCGCTTTATGTATAAGAAAGGCTGGATCTGATGCTATACGCTTTAATCGCCATAGGCGCACTTCTTCTCTGTCTTATAGTAACAGTAATCATCCGCACTCTCCTTTTCAAGCCTAAGGAAAAAACCGTTGCCGATGAATCCGAGATAAGCTTTGATACTGACGCCTGCATTTCACGCCTTTGCTCTCTTGTGAAATGTAAGACCGTTTCCTACAAGGATCCATCCCTTGAGGATGACCGTGAGTTCCAGAAGCTTATCGATATGCTTCCCTCCCTTTATCCAAACGTCTTTGATAAATGCACCTTCTTTATGTTCCCCGACCGCGGACTCCTCTTCAAATGGGAAGGAAGATCCCACGAAAGCCCCGCAGTTATGATGGCTCATTACGACGTCGTTCCCGTAAACGAGGATCAGTGGGATAAGCCTGCATTTGAGGCTATAATTGAGGACGGTGTTATCTGGGGACGCGGCACTCTTGATACAAAGGTCACCTTCAACGGTATTCTCTCTGCCGCAGAGCATCTTATCGGCGAGGGCTTTACTCCCGAAAACGATATATACTTCGCCTTCTCAGGCGGCGAGGAGATCAACGGTCTCGGCGCCGTTCACATCGTAGATTTCTTTGAAAAGAACGGCATAAAGCTTGCCTTCGTTGTAGACGAGGGCGGTGCCGTTGTTGAAAACGTTTTCCCCGGTGTGAAGGAGCCCTGCGGTCTTATCGGAATTGCGGAAAAGGGCATGATGAACGTGAAATACACGGCAAAATCACAGGGCGGCCACGCCTCGGCTCCAAAGCCCGGCTCTCCCCTCGTTGCTCTTTCCCGCGCCGTTACCTCCATCGAGGATCATCCCTTTAAATCCCACATTACCCCTCCCGTTGCAAAGCTTTTCGACAGCCTTGGCCGTCACTCCACGTTCCTTTACAGAATGATCTTTGCTAATCTCTGGCTATTCTCCCCGGTGCTTGATCTTATATGCAAAAAGTCCGGCGGTGAGCTGAACGCTCTTATGAGAACCACCGTTGCCTTTACTCAGAGCTCCGGCTCTTTTGCGGCAAACGTTATTCCTCCTGAGGCTGCCGTTATTTCAAACATCCGCCTCAACCCCGCGGACAATATGGAAAAGGCTCTGAAATATCTCAAAAAGACCGTTGACAACGAAAAGGTGGAGATCACCGTTCTTGACGGTATGAATCCCAGCCGTATCTCCCGCACCGACTGCCCCGAATACGAAAAGGTGGCAATGGCTGTCTCCTCTACGTGGGGTGGATGCATTACCGCGCCCTACCTTATGGTACAGTGCTCAGACTCCCGCCATTACGGGCGTATCTCAGACCGTGTCTACCGCTTCTCCGCTATGGATCTGACAAGCGAGGAGCGTGCCACAATCCACGGAAACAACGAGCGCATCCGAAAAGAAACGGCGCTTCGCAGCGTTGAGTTTTATATCCGTCTTATGAGCCAATGCTGAAAGAAATGATAACTGTAAAAAAAGCACAGCCTTCACAGTACGGCGAGATCGAAGAGATATACGCCCGGGCACGCTCGTATATGAGAGAGAACGGAAACGCCACTCAGTGGGGGTCCGTATATCCTCCGCGAGAGGTCATCCTTTCCGATATTGAAAGCGGAAATCTTTACGTTTTATTCAGCGACAGGATCGAGGGCGTTTTTGCATTCGTTCCCGGCGAGGACCCAACCTACAGGATCATTGAAGGCGAATGGCAAAACGCTCTTGAATACTGTGCCGTTCACCGCGTTGCATCCGCAGGAAGGATCAAGGGTATGCTGAAGGCCGTTATGGACTACTGCTTTACAAGGTGCCCAAATATTAAGATCGACACCCACGAGAATAACGTGATCATGCAGCATCAGCTTGAAAAATACGGATTCAAAAGATGCGGCATCATCCGTCTCGAAAACGGCGAGCCACGGATCGCCTACCAGATGACAAAAGAATAAAAGACCGCCACCGCAAAGCTTTGCGGTGGCGGCTTTTATTATTATTCGTTCAGGGTTACATACCGAGGGCTGCGGCGCCGATAATGCCGGCGTCGTTCTTCAGAGTTGCGATCTTAAGCTCGCACTGAGGAGTTCCGTCGCGGGAATAGGTCTCCGCGAATACACGGTCGTGAAGAAGCTCGATGAGAGAGTCGCCCTCATTGGAGATTCCGCCGCCGATGGAAAGGACGTTGGGCTGGAAAATATTGATGATATTTACAAGTCCCGTTACAAGGTAGGAAATATACTCATCAACTACCTCAGCGCCGAGAGCGTCGCCATTGCGCATTGCATTGAATGCAGTTCTGCCGGAGATATGGTCGAGATCGCCGCCGATCATTTCTTCCATGATCGTATGCTTGCCGATCTTTCTTGCATCCTCAAGCTTTTCGCGGGTGGTGCGGATAAGGCCTGTTGCGCTGGAATATGTCTCCCAGCAGCCGCGGCGACCGCAGGTACACTGACGGCCGTTCTTTACGATAACGGTATGACCGAGCTCTGCTCCCGCAAAATTGAAGCCGGAGTAGACCTTATCGTCTATGATGATACCTCCGCCAACGCCTGTTCCGAGAGTAATCATAACGGAATATTTGGAGCCCTTTGCAACGCCCGCAACAGACTCAGCCTTTGCGGCAGCGTTTGCGTCGTTCTCGATATAAACACGCTTTGATGTGCCGAGAGCCTCGGAGAGCTTTGACTGCATATCATAGTGGCTGAAGGGGAGATTGTTTGCGTAGATGATCTCACCTGTTTCGCAGTTTGCAGTGCCGGGGGTGGCAATGCCGATGGAGCTGATATCGTCCATTGTGAGACCTGCATCAGCCACAAGAGACTTACAGAGGGCAGCGATATCAGCGGTGATATCGTCAGCACTTCTCTCGCCTGTTACGTTTGTGGGGGTGGATGCCTTCTTGATGATCTCGTAGCTTTCGTTAACGATACCTGCGGCGATATTTGTACCGCCAAGGTCTATTCCGATGTTGTACATAATATTATCCTTTCTCGGGATTGATTTCTTATTTAATTATAAGATAAGCTTGTCCTTTTGTCAAGAATAAATAACAAGTGATATGACCTGCATAGAAGAATTCATTCGTGACTTCTTTATGCATTTTCAGGATTTTTTCTTATGTTCATGAAAAAACTGAAAATTTTTTCAAAAAACAGTTGATGTAGGTCAACTATTGTGGTAAGATATAAACAGAGATAATATAAAACCACGGAGGTAACTTTATGAAAAATATGATCTTATCTGAGGGCGAATGGAAGCTTATGAATGCTTTGTGGACTAATGCGCCCTGCAGTCTTTCAACTCTCGTAGCCGCTCTTGACGAGGAGACCGGCTGGACGAAATCCACGATTTTCGTTATGCTCAGAAGACTTATTGCAAAAGATGCCGTTAATCTTGACCAGAGCGGAAAGATCCAGCTTTACACTCCCCTGGTCAACAAAGAGGACTGTGCTATCCGTGAGACGGAATCCTTTCTTTCAAGAGTCTACAACGGCAGCATCGGCCTGATGTTCTCCTCTCTCGCAGGTCAGAAGGCTCTTTCTAAGGACGAAATAGACGAGCTTCGCAAGATTCTTGACGAGGCCGAAGAGGGACTTTCCGATGACAACGGTCAGTAATTTGATTGAATACCTAATATCCTTTTCTCTGCTTATTGCCGCAGTTATACTCATTCGTGCGATATTCAGAAAAAAGGTTTCCGGAAAGCTTATTTACGCCTTATGGCTTGCCGTTATCATACGGCTTTGCATTCCTATCAATCTTATCTCACTGAATCTACCGATTCCGCAGCTTTCGGAGATTGATACATTATTATTTGAAAGCTCCGGAAAAGAACCTGAGGAATCAGTGCCTACGCCACCTGTTTTGGAAAGCGTTCCTGTAGTTCCTTCTGCCGATACGGGTGTTCCCGTTTTGCCGTCTGAACAAGTGGAAAATGCAGGATCGGTTCCCACAGCACCTGCTGAAAAAACGGACGAAGCCCCGGCTAACGCATCTCCCCGATATGAGCTATCGCCGGAAGAGCTTATTGCTATAGCTTGGCTTTGCGGAAGCTTTCTCACACTTTTGGGATTTGCGATTCCCTTCGGCATCAAGAAGCGCAAGCTTATCAAGAGCCGCAGATACCACAGCACCGAGGAAAATATAAAGGTATTCGTTTCCGACAAGATCCTTTCCCCCTGCGTTATGGGGATCGTTCCCACCATCTACATAACGCCCTATGCCGAGAGCTGTAAGGATCTTTCCCTGATAATTCAGCACGAAAAGACTCACATCAGGCACGGCGACCACTTATGGGCATTAATCCGCATCGCTCTTTTGGTACTGTTCTGGTGGAATCCCCTCGTCTGGGCAGCAGCCCTCCTTTCAAAGCGGGACGCGGAGGTCTGCTGTGATGAATCCGTTGTCCGCACAATGGACGACCGTGAAAGGCTAGTCTACTCCCGCCTTATCGTTGATATGATCCCTCAGCGCGGCGGATTCGTTGTTGCATTTGCAAGCTCTCCCATCAAGTACAGGATCTTCAGACTTACGGGAAGGTTCAGAACTACGGTCATTGCCGCAGTTGCTACTCTGATTACGGCTCTTCTCGTTTTGCTCCTTGCTTTCGTATCAAACGGTATTGACGACGGTGAAAACACGCTTATTCATATCCATCGCTTTAATGAAGAAGCTACCTGCACCACTTCTGCAAAATGTGCCTGCGGTGATGTTAAGGGCTCTCCTCTCGGACACGAGTGGACGGCGGCCACCTGCTCCGATCCAAAGACCTGCTCCCGCTGCTCACTTGCGGAAGGCATCCCTCTTGAGCACACTTGGGTCGAGGCCACCTGTGACAGCGCCAAGACTTGCTCCGTTTGCAAAATAACCCTTGGCGAGCATCTTGAGCACGTCATAGTCAGCGCCACCTGCACTTCCCCCTCATACTGCTCACTTTGTAACAAACCGGAAGGCAGTCCCCTGGGACACAGCTTTACTGAGCCTACCTGCACTTCTCCCGCAGTTTGCACACGCTGCAATACCGCAAACGGCGCAGCCCTCGGACACAGCTACTATCTCGGCGTTTGCCAACGGTGCAACACAGTTGACTCGGCATTCTATGCAGACATCAAGAGCAGATTTTACAGTCCTTACGAGGGCTACTCCAAGAAATCCGCAAAGAATACCATCACCGGTCTCGGCTACAGCCCCGAGGAGGCAGAATATATCCTGACAAACCTTAACATCAACTGGTATGATCAGGCATATCTTGTCTATACGTATTATATGAGCAATACTGACTTTCCCTGTGAGCCCGATTTGATAAACATACTGACAGATCTCGGTTTTACCAATAACGAGATAGGTTATGTTATTGATACACTTCGCGAATACAGCTACTCAAATATTGATACCGTATATATTAATGATTTTACCATTAAATTGCGCGACGATAGTGAATATTTGAAAGAATGTCGCGAGTGGCACGAAAAATATGATAAGCTTTATGAAGATGACGACGACGATGACAGCTGGAAATATGGCTTTGATACGCCCTCTGTTGACAAGCCTATCCGTTGGGATTACGGTGGAATGACCCCTTGATTTCAAAAAGCCTTCCGCAAAAGCTGAAGGCTTTTCCCTTTCAAATACATTTCCGCCAAAGCGGAAATATACCTTACCTCTTCACTATTACCTATTACCTCTTACCTCAACATAAAAATCCCTCCCGAGATTCGGGAGGGATCTTTTATGTTGCTATTAGTCAGCTACGTAAGGCATGAGAGCAACTACGCGAGCACGCTTGATAGCTGTTGTGAGCTGTCTCTGGTGCTTTGCGCATGCACCGCTGATACGGCGGGGAAGGATCTTGCCGCGCTCAGAAACGTACTTCTTGAGTCTTACGGTATCCTTATAGTCGATGTGATCGATCTTATCCTCGCAGAAAAGGCAAACCTTTCTTCTTCTGCGGTTGTTTGCTCTGGGAGCAGGTCTTCTCTCTGCTCTGGGTGCAGGAGCCTCAGCTTCCTGTGCGGGCTGTTCTGCAACAACTTCTTCTGCTGCAACAGTCTTCTCTGTATCCATGTTTCTTATGAAACCTCCATTTCAAATTAAAAGAAAATAATCTTTTTCGGTTCGAACTGCCGTTTTCAATTGCCTTTATCGCAATCAGAAGGGCAGATCTTCATCGTCTCCGATTTCTTCAAACTTCGGCAGATCTGTCGAAGCCGCAGGGGTAGCATATGCAGGAGATGCGTAGCTCTCGGGGATGTAAGGCTGGCTGTGAGTCTCTCTCTGTGCGAAGGGGCTCTCGCTCTTTGCATCAACAAAATATGCCTCGTCTGCAACTACCTCTGTGGCATAGCGCTTTCCTCCGTTATTGTCTGTCCAGCTTCTTGTCTGAAGTGTTCCGACGATACAGATAGAGCTTGCCTTTCTGAAGTATCTTGTGATGAACTCTGCAGTCTGTCTCCAAGCTGTTACGTTGATGAAGTCTGCAGGGGTATCCTCACCGTTCTTGCTCTTGTAGTTACGGTTAACTGCAATGGTGAAGGATGTTACAGAGATACCGGAGGGGGTGTTCTTCAGTTCGGGGTCTGCGGTGATCCTACCGCCGATAATAACTTTATTGAAGTTAAAGTTAGCCATTTTTTATCCTCTTCTTACTTTTTTCCTGCAAGGCCGAAATCAAGCCTCTGCCTTCTTATCCTCGTGACGGATCACGATGGAACGCATGATGTTCTCGTTGATGCTGAATCTTCTCTCGAGCTCTGCGGGGAAATTAGCATCAGACTCGAAGTTAACAAGAACATAGTATCCCTCGTTCTTGTCGTTGATGGGGTATGCAAGTCTTCTCTTGCCCCACTCGTTAACTTCCTTTACAGTTCCGTTCTTCTCGATACGAGCGATGAACTTCTCTGCAACAGCCTTGATCTCCTCATCGGAAAGCTGAGCATCAATGATGAACAGTGTTTCATAAGAGTTAATAAGCTTTTCCATGTTTCTTTACCTCCCTATGGACTTTAGACCGACAGTTTAATGAATTTCCGTCGGCAGAGAGACGGACAAAAATGCCCGTTCTTTTGGATTATAACACTAACCCCTCCCCTTGTCAACAACTTTTTGTTTTCGGGGAGGGGGTGATTTTATAATTTACAATTTATTAACAATTGCCAAGAAATGCATTGATTCCCAAAAGCTGCTTTTCTACGGATGACTTTGCAGGGCCGCCGTAAACCTTTCTCTCGTTTACGCAACGGACAAGGTCAAGGCTTTCGTATACGTCCTCCTCAAAGAGGTCTGTGAATTTCTTATACTCCTCGATGGGAAGCTCATCGAGAGACGTCTTCTTATCGATGCAGAGGGCAACAAGTCCGCCTGTTATCTTATAAGCATCTCTGAACGCCATGCCCTTTCTTACGAGATAATCCGCGCAGTCGGTGGCGTTAAGGAAGCCGTGGCGGGCAGATTCAAGCATCTTTTCCTTATTTACGGTGAGAGTATTAAGCATACTTGTGAACAGCTCGATGCATATCTCAGTATTATCAAGGGCATCGAATATAGCCTCCTTATCCTCCTGCATATCCTTGTTATACGCAAGAGAAAGTCCCTTCATCATTGTGAGGAGGGTTGTAAGGTCGCCGTATACTCTGCCTGTTTTTCCGCGCACAAGCTCTGCAATGTCGGGATTTTTCTTCTGGGGCATAATCGAGGAGCCTGTGGAGAAGGCGTCGTCAAGCTCGCAGAAGGCGTATTCAGAGGAGCACCAGAGGATCACCTCCTCGGAAAAACGGGAAAGGTGCATCATAAGTATAGAGAGCGCGCTTGCAAGCTCAATTACGAAATCACGGTCGGAAACGCCGTCCATACTGTTCTCCGTTACTGCCGAGAAGCCGAGAAGCTCTGCAACGCGATGGCGGTTGATGGGATAGGTGGTAGCCGCAAGAGCGCAGCTTCCCAGGGGCATCACGTCTGTTCTCTTTTTAACATCGGAGAGTCTGTCACAGTCGCGCATAAACATCTGTGCATAGGCAAGGATGTAGTGAGCAAAGGTTACGGGCTGTGCGTGCTGGAGATGTGTAAAGCCGGGCATTACCGTTTCCTTGTTCTTTGACGCCTTATCTGCGATCTCTGCAATAAGCTTCTTTGTGAGAGAAAGGACCTCGTCTATCTCCTCTAAAAGATACATTCTTATATCAAGAGCCACCTGGTCGTTTCTGCTTCTTGCCGTATGGAGTCTTTTTCCTGTTTCTCCGATACGCTCCGTGAGGACCGCTTCAACGAACATATGGATATCCTCTGCCGTCATATCAATTTCAAGAGCACCTGACTCAAGATCGCAGAGGATATTTTTAAGCTCCGCTACTATCTTATCCGCCTCGCTCTTTTCGATGATGCCTGCCTCGCCAAGCATTGTTGCATGAGCAACAGAGCCCTTTATATCTACCTTATACATCCTCTTATCAAAGCTGATTGAGGAATTGAAATCGTTAACACGGGAATTAAGGGCCTTTTTACTTCTTCCCGCCCACATCTGCTGTGCCATATCTGTGTACCTTTCTTAGGTGTATTATAAGCAAAAACCGGGGTTGGTAAACAACCCCGTTTTTTTAATTAGTTAAGGTCGATCTTATCGCCAAGGAGCATTGTACGGACCTTGATGGGGAGACCGAAGAGATTGATAAAGCCTGCGCTGTCCTTCTGATCGTAAACGTCGTCCTCGCCGAAGGTTGCTACCTCCTCAGAGTAGAGGGAGAAAGGAGATGTGATAGAAGCGGGGGTAATATTACCCTTATAAAGCTTGATCTTAACGTCGCCCGTTACTGTCTCCTGAGTCTTATCTACGAATGCGGAGAGAGCCTCACGGAGAGGTGTGAACCACTGACCGAAGTATACGCAATCCGCAAACTTGCCTGCGATCATCTGCTTGAAGTGAGTTGTTTCACGGTCAAGAGTGATTGTCTCGAGCATTTCGTGTGCAGCGTAGAGGATCGTTCCGCCGGGGGTCTCGTATACGCCGCGGCTCTTCATTCCTACAAGTCTGTTTTCTACGATATCGATGATACCGATACCGTTTGCGCCGCCTACCTCATTGAGCTTTGTTACCATTTCAACGCCGGACATCTCAACGCCGTCGATAGCGGTGGGAACGCCCTTTTCAAAATGAATAGTGAGGTATGTAGGTGTATCGGGAGCCTTTTCGGGTGTTACGCCCATTTCAAGGATCTCGTCATACTTAGGCTCATTTGCAGGATCCTCAAGGTCAAGACCCTCGTGGGAAAGGTGCCAGAGGTTCTTATCCTTGGAATAGTTTGTTTCTCTTGTTACGGGGATATCGATACCCTTTGCGATAGCGTAGTCGATCTCCTCATCACGGGACTTGAGCTCCCATGTTCTCCAGGGGGCGATGATCTCCATCTCGGGAGCGAACGCCTTGATGGTAAGCTCAAAGCGAACCTGGTCGTTACCCTTACCTGTGCAGCCGTGAGCGATAGCATCTGCGCCCTCTGCCTTTGCGATCTCAACTATTCTCTTTGCGATGATGGGACGTGCAAAAGCTGTACCGAGGAGGTATGTATTCTCATACTTTGCGCCTGCCTTAACGGTGGGATATACATAATCCTGAATAAATTCCTCGCGAAGGTCCTCGATGTAAAGCTTGGAAGCGCCTGTTCTGAGTGCCTTTTCCTCAAGGCCCTCTGTTTCCTTACCCTGACCTACGTCGCCGCAAACACCGATAACCTCGCATCCGGGATAGTTATCCTTGAGCCATGCGATCATAATGGACGTATCAAGTCCGCCGGAATATGCAAGTACTATTTTTTTGATTTCTTTTTTCATTGTTCTAACCTGACTTTCTATTATTGACTGCCGCAAAAAGCGGTCTGATTCACAACAATAGATATTATAATTCGTCTCTTTCACAAAATCAATATGCACATTAAATAAATTTAAAATATTTATTTATAAATATTCACTATATATGTATATTTTGCATATTTATTCATAATTGGTATATATTCGCACTCTTCCCTTTTCTTTTCTATATAATAATTTGCGTATGCGGAACAATATAAATAAGAAAATATAAACGGAGGTTTTATGAAAAGAATATTTTTGGCAATATGTGCCGCAATTATTACCGTATCATGCGTTATCACATCAAGTGCTCACGGCTCTCTCGTTGCCGCCGCTCAGCATTCTGCAAGGGCACCCTACAACTGGTACTGCAAGAAAACCGACGACAATTCCCAGCCCCCTCTGGACTACCTTCTTTCCTTCATTGAAAAGGAGGAGCTGGAGGCATATTATATCGACAAAAGATATTCAGATTTCAATTCCGAGAATAAAGTGATCTATCTCACCTTTGACGCAGGATACGAAAACGGAAACGTTGAAATAATACTGGACATTCTGAAAGAGGAAAAAGTTCCCGGTGCGTTTTTCGTACTTGACAATATAGTAAAACGAAATACGGATCTTATTAAGAGAATGAACGACGAGGGGCATCTGGTGTGCAACCACACGGCAACACACCCTGATATGACGACTAAGGTTGGAAAAGAGGCCTTTATGCAGGAGCTTTGGGCTCTTGAGGACACCTGCGAGGAGGCGGGGATCACTCTCGCACATTACTACCGCCCTCCGGAGGGGAGATTCTCAGAGGAAAATCTTAAAATCGCCGCCGAAAACGGATACAAGACAATTTTCTGGAGCTTTGCATACGTGGACTGGGATAACAACGCGCAAGCATCCCCTGAAGCGGCAATAGAAAAGGTTCTTTCAGGTACTCACAACGGAGAGGTCATCCTTCTCCACCCAACAAGTGCCACCAACGCAGAGATACTCGATGATCTTATAAAAGAATGGAAGGAAATGGGCTTCCGTTTCGGAACATTGGACGAGCTGACGAAGTGAAATAAATCCGGGTTTTTCGGGGGGAACTGGGGTTGATGCAAAGGACTTTTTTGAAAAAAAAGTCCTTTGCACTCCCAAAAAACTTTGAACTATTGGTGTAGCTGAACTTTACAAGGCAAAAGTTGCAGGGCAAAGCCCTGCGGCGCTTACAGCGCCAGCCAACGCGGGAAAACCCCGAAAATGAACTCGTTCATTTTCGGGGTTATTCCCGTATAGCGTTGGCTTTTGCCTTTTCGCTATCTTTGTTTTGTTGAAGTTTTTTGCGGAGCTTTTTTTCAAAAAAGCGACCGTATCCCTCACCGATAAACCCGAATTTAGCATTCAAAGTTAAAAAGCAGTTGCCGCGGCAACTGCTTTTGATTATTTGTTCATTATGTATTCGTCAATGGCCTTTGCGGCGTGCTTTCCGGCTCCCATGGCAAGGATAACGGTTGCGGCGCCCGTTACGGCGTCTCCGCCTGCGTATACGCCGTCTTTGGTGGTCTTTCCCGTTTCCTCCTCCACGATTATTCCTCCTCGCTCGTTAACTGCGAGACCCTCGGTGGTTGACTTTATAAGAGGATTCGGGGAGGTGCCGATGGACATAATCACGCAGTCAACGTCAAGCGTAAACTCGCTTTCGGGGATAGCAACGGGGGCTCTTCTGCCTCTTTCATCAGGCTCGCCGAGCTCCATTTTCAGGCATTCCATACCGATTACGCATCCGTTTTTCGGATCGCGGCGATCATCGGGGTTACTGTAGCCGAGAATCTTCGTGGGATTATTGAGAAGAAGGAACTCAACCCCCTCCTCCATTGCGTGCTCAACCTCCTCGCGACGTGCAGGAAGCTCCTCGAGAGAGCGACGGTACACGATATAAACCTTTTCGGCTCCAAGACGAAGGGCTGTTCGTGCCGCATCCATTGCAACGTTTCCGCCGCCTACAACGGCAACGTTCTTTGCCTTCATAATGGGGGTGTCACTATCCTCCCGATATGCCTTCATAAGGTTTGAGCGGGTCAGGAACTCATTTGCGGAATAAACCCCCTTTAGGCTCTCTCCGGGGATGCCCATAAATCTGGGAAGGCCTGCTCCGCTGCCGATGAATACAGCCTCGTATCCGTCCTCAAAAAGCTCGTCCACGGTAATGGTTTTACCGATCACTACGTTTGTCTGTATATCAACGCCCAGCGCCTTTAAGGTATCTATCTCCTTCTGCACTATGGCCTTTGGAAGACGGAATTCGGGAATTCCGTAAACGAGAACGCCGCCTGCAAGGTGGAGCGCTTCAAACACGGTTACCTTATATCCTTTCTTTGCAAGGTCGCCTGCACAGGTAAGACCGGAGGGACCTGAGCCCACTACCGCAACTCTGTGACCGTTCTGCTCGGGAATCTGGGGATGCTCCCGGCTGTGAGCGTTATGCCAGTCGGCAACGAATCTTTCAAGGCGGCCGATGGCAACGGCCTCGCCCTTGATTCCTCTGACACAGCGCTTCTCGCACTGGTTTTCCTGAGGGCAAACTCTTCCGCAAACCGCGGGAAGGCTTGAGGATTCATGGATTATATGATACGCCTCTTCAAACTCCCCCTCTCTCACCTTTTCGATAAAGGCTGGAATGCGGATATTTACGGGGCAGCCCTCAACGCAGGGCATATTTTTGCAGTTAAGGCAACGGGTCGCCTCCATGAGTGCCGCCTCTTCCGTATAACCGAGGGCAACCTCCCTGAAATTTCTCGCACGAACCGAAGGCTCCTGGGTGGGCATAGGATTACGGGGCATTTTCATATCAGCCATTTTCCTCTACCCCCTTAAAGAGATTACAAGTCTTTTCATATGCGTGGTGCTCAAACTCGCCGTACATATTGGCTCTCTGCATCGCCTCGTCAAAATCAACGAGGAATCCGTCGAAATCGGGACCGTCAACGCAGGCAAATCTTGTTTTGCCGCCAACAGTCAGTCGGCATCCGCCGCACATACCGGTACCGTCGATCATTATGGGATTCATTGATACCGTGGTCTTTACGCCGTAGGGCTTCGTTGTTGCAACAACGAATTTCATCATAACAAGAGGGCCGATGGCGATGACCTCATCATAATCCTCTCCCGCCTCGATCGCTTCTTTAAGAGGTACGGTTACAACTCCCTGTCTTCCCGCACTTCCGTCATCTGTCATTACCGTAAGACGGTCAGAGCAGGCAGCAAAATCCTCCTCAAGAATAAGAAGATCTTTAGAGCGAAAGCCGATTATGGAGTGAACAGTACAGCCCATGCTGCACAGCTTCTGAGCTATGGGCAGAGCGATAGCACATCCCACGCCTCCACCTACAATACAGACCTTTTTTCTGCCCTCAACCTCTGTGGGGCGGCCGAGCGGCCCAACGAAATCGGGAATAAAATCTCCTTCTTCTTTTGCGGAGAGCTTCTTTGTGGTTGCGCCCACTACCTGAAATATTATTCTGACGGTGCCCGCATCCCTGTCGTATCCCGCAACGGTCAGAGGGATACGCTCTCCGTTCTCATCCGCGCGAAGGATGATAAACTGACCGGCCTCCGCCTTTCTTGCAACGAGGGGAGCTTCTATATCCATCAGCACAACTGTAGGATTGAGCACCTTTTTATATACTATCCTGTACATATAAAAACCTTTCCGTCAATATATATTGACAAAACAAGTTACCTTGTATTATACCACAATAATTCCGCATTGTCCACTCTAACGCAAAAAAAGAAGCTGTAAATTAAGACCATACAAAAAGTTAATATTAAGACCGGGCAAAGCAACAAAAGCCTTTGCCCGGTCTTTTTTTACCTGCCTGCTACGAGACGCTTGAGAAGGTTTGAATCAATTGCATCGATTGAACCGTCACCGTTCATATCTGAGTTGAATACGACTATATCCGTCGTTGTTCCTCCGATAAATCTCTTGAGCATATTGGTATCTACAGCATTGATATCTCCGTCGCCGTTAACGTCACCCAAAATTACGGCATCGCCTGCAACGACTGTAACAGATGCATAAAGTCCGCTGTCTGTAAATGCCTCAAGGGTTGCAACACCCTCGCCGTTTACTATAACGGTACAGCTGTATTCATCCTCCATAAGCACTTCGATAACAGACCTGTCGCTTACTCTGAAATATACCTCCTCGCGTTCAGAACCCGCAGGAAGAAATTCGGGAATAAATTCGATAAAAGATCCCACGGAAGCATTTACTGTTCCCTCTTCACAAAGGATCATTTCCTCTGCCGCGGGGCTCTTTATGATTTTTACAGTAAAGGTATCACCCTCTGTATAAGGCTCGTAATACGACGTTCTGAACACATACTCCTCTCCTGCCTCCATTTCAAGCTGAAGGCAGAAGTTATATCCCTCGCCGCCGTCGTCATCATAATCGTATTCGTAAAGCTCCCGATCAATAAGCGCTGCGTATGTATCGATATAACCGTTTGAAATAAAGGAATAGGTGCCGTCCTCCTCAGGAGTAAACCCAAAGTAGTCGTTTGCATATTTGCCGACCTCTACGGTATATTCCTCGTCGAGAACGATCTGTTCGATCTCAAGGTCTGCAACGTGAACGGTACAAACAGCCTTAAGTCCGCTGTCAGTTAAAACCGTGATCTTGGTGCTTCCGGCTTCTTCAAAATACACGTCACAGTAATTATCGTAATAATCCACGGAAGCTACGCTGCCGTATGCAAAGAACACGCAGCCTTCCACTTCCACGTTCCTATCACCGAAGAGTGCTTCTATTGTCATATACTCTCCGACGTAGGCGTAAAGCTCACTGCCGCAGGAAAGGGTAACCTCAGTAGCAGCAATGCTTTTTGTGATCTTTACATCAATTTCCTGCTCCTCTGTCTTAACTGCATAAAGATAATAAGTCTCGCCTGCCGTCATATCAGCCTGTACGGAAAAACCGTATTCTGCGGAGAAAATATCTGAAAAGGCGATTACGTTCCATTCGCTGTCAAGCAAAACACCCAGTGCGCCGCACTCACTGTCGCAGATAAAGCTGTAATTACCGTCCTCCTCGGGGATGAACTTATAATAATCGCCCTCGGCGCTTTCGGAAGTTTTGATTTCATCAAGGCTTATCCCGGGAACCTCAGCACAGCTTATTTCATAGGAATCACAAAGGCCGCTATCTGTTGTTACCGTAAGGGTCGCCGTTCCCTCAGAAAGAAGAAGGACCTCGCAATCGACACCGTCCTGATAAGAAATACTTGCAACGTCTGCATTATCTACCGTCCACGTGCAGTCCTCGCTGATTGCTATATCGGGAGAAAAGGCTGCAGAAAAGCTCATAGTCATACCAACGAAGCATCCCTGCATCTCGCCATCGAAGGTTATGATCTCAACGCCCTCTGCGGCAATGCAGGGGGTAACGTAAATCATAAAATCGGGAGCCTCAAGAATCACAGAAACCTCGATAGTATAGGTTTCTCCGCCCAAAAGGTGGGCGCGGACAATCATTTCGCCTGAATCGCTGCCGTAGTCGCTTTCGCCTACGTATTCGTATTCGCTGTCATAAATTGAAATGTCGGGAATAAACAGCCCGCCGCCTGCCCCCGCTGTACAAACAGCATATTCTCCGTCGCGCTCGGGTGTGAAGGCAAAGCATCTTGTTCCGCCGTTGGGGCCGAAGGTAAGATACGCAGGAGCATCAACAAGAATCTCGGGGATATCGATAACGCTTATTTCAACCGTATCGAAAAGACCGTCAGGGGTGGAAACTGAAATACTTGCGTTTCCCACACCGACAAGGTAAAAGTCACAATAAGCGCCGTCGCAGTAATCAATGACTGCAACGTCCTCGTTATCGCTTTCCCACGTCAGATCTCCCGGGAATGAGCCCTCAGGCTCGGCAAGACATTCAAAGGAGAGATATTTTCCCACATAGCCCACGGTTTCGCCGCCGTGGTATATGATTAACTCCTCAGCGGGGTTGACCTTTTCAACAGTAACGGAATATTCTCCCTCGCCGTCGTTTGAATAAAGCTCGCTTCTGAGATAATACTTCTCCCCTGCAGTCATACTGCATACGGCGTAAAAGTTAAGATCCGTATAATCGTCGCTTTCGCAAAGCATATTCATTTCAGAATCGAAAATATATCCGCAGGTGTCGAAGTCGCCCATTGAATAGAAGGCATACGCTCCGCTTTCCTCGGGGATAAATTCAAGTGCAAGCTTTCCGTAGTTCTCGCTGACCGAGGCAGTTACGATCTCGCCTACGGAAATACCGATATAAGATGCCGCAAATATGCCTATATTCATAGCAGAAATAAGCAAAACAAATGCAACCAATACGGAAATAATTTTTGTCGTTCGTTTCATTGTATAACCTCCGTGATTAACTATTACAATAGTATCAGTTTTTTTACAAAATGTCAACCGCGCTTTAGGGACAATTATGGCAATTTGTCCCATAAAAAACCGATAAACTGTAAACAGACGTGTATCGGGGCAAAAATCAATCAAAATCTTCAGACCGAACGATTTTTATAATTTCGCAATTATCGGTATTTATTCTAAGCAAAAGCTCATCAAGATCCTTTTTGTCAACACCGAAACAGATTTCTTCTTTATCGGAATCAAGAAAATGATTGACAGCGTAAGATATTGCATTCAAGCACTCTTCATTATTAGATTCAATCTTACTCCAAAAACCGAGAAATTCACGGCAAGGCCTCTTATTTGCCATTTTCTCGCAAACAAAGTCGCTTTCATCAGAGGTGAAAGAAAGGAATATTATAAGTTTTTTCATTTTAGATTCTCCTTGGCGGTGTTTATGGATGCAACCAAGATTCTTTTAACTTCCGTACATCTGTTGAGTAATGACTTGTCGTTATAATATCCGCTTTCCAAAAGAAGTTCAATCCAATATTCTGTTTCAGAACATTCTTTTAGCGCTATTTGCAACTTAGCAATAAAATCAGCTTTACCATGTGCATAAAAAGCTTCTCTTATATTTGCACCAACACTTGTACCGGACCGAAGAAATTGATTTATAAGAGCCCCTTCACACTTTACCGCCCTTAAATCCTTGCACGCATTTATCACATCAAGAGCCAAAACTTTTGACTTTATGACCAAAACACTTTCAGCCATAGCACCTACCACCTTTTACTTTTTATCTCATTATAATAAAGATCATATTACTTTTCAACTTAAAATAAAAAATGCTTTTCGCCAAAGCGAAAAGCTACATTACTTCTTCACTATTCACTATTACTTATTACTTCCAAAAAAATTCCTATTAGGAGAGAAAAGTGAAGAGTGAAGAGTGAAAAGTGAAGAGGTAAAAAAATTCCCCGGAGCAAGTCCGAGGAATTTTTTTGGTGACCCGTAGGGGAATCGAACCCCTGTTACTGCCGTGAAAGGGCGGTGTCTTAGCCTCTTGACCAACGGGCCTGGTAGCGGAAGTTGGACTTGAACCCACGACCTATCGGGTATGAACCGATTGCTCTAGCCAGCTGAGCTATTCCGCCACGCGCTTGATTATTATAGCATGGTACTTCCCCTTTGTCAATACAAATTTTCAATTTTTTAAAAGATTTTTTCTACAATTTTATATTATCCGACAGCGCTTTTTTTATGCAAAAAGCTCTCTCAGTATCTCCACGATTTTGAACTTTACCTTATAAGTTTTATTTTCACTTTCCGTTATTGCTTCGTACTGTCCCTCAGTAAAGCCTGCGGCAATAAACACCTCTTCCCTCTTTGATGCGCTTGCCGTACAAAGAGGAGGATAAAGCACGCACCACCAGTTTTTTCCCTCCGCTTCTCCTATAAGAACGCGAAGCGACGTATATTCTCCCGCGGGAAGCGTAAAGCCGTCGTATTCCCTTTCGGGATAACGCTCCTTTCCAAGGGTCACGCTCACAGGATAGCTGTATCCCTCTTCGCGGATCTTTTCCTCAGCGGCTTTTTTCAGTATTTCAAGGGATTCCTCCGTCTTGATATATGCTTCAGCCGCATCCTCTGCGTTTATGCTCTCAGCTTTTTTCAGCACTGCGTCCCTTACCTTCAGCTTCAGGGCCTGATCCTCACGGGAATCGGAATTTGAAAGAACGTGCAGCCTTATCATATTATCGTATATCTCCGCCTCTCCGTTTACGGGAAGGATGGTCAAAATCGTAAACACGATCATAAAAGATATACATATTGAGCCTATGATTTTTACTTTCATTTGATACTCTCCTTAACTTTCGGTAGAGTATTGTTCCCCGAAAACGGTCATAATATTCACACCACAAAAAATTCCGCCACAAGGCGGAATTTCAGGCTGTCGAAAAAGGCGCAGAACAAAAGCCGCGAACAAAAGACAGATCAAAAATAGCGGTAATTGAAGATAAAATAAGGTAGAAATCCGCCGAAAATCGGCGGATTTCGTATTTTATGCGGCTTTTTAGCCGCGATTTGGGTCTCTGCCGTACCTTTGTACGGCGACGATACCCAAATCGTGGCTTCTGCATCCTTCTCGACAGCCCGAGGTCAGTTTGTCGATAAGTTTATCGACAAACTGAAATTCCGCCACAAGGCGGAATTTTTCTTTAAAGCTTATGCTTTTCTGAGAACGCCAGCAAACCAACCGTTTTCGCGCATCTCGTCGAACAGCTCCCAGCCGTGAGCGTTGAGGGCTGTGATGGTCTCGTCTGCACGCTCGGTGATGATTCCGGAAACGATAATGATTCCATCGGGCGCGATGTATGAGCCTATATCGGGAGCAAGCCTGATAATTATATCCGCAACGATATTGGCGCAGCAGATATTATAGCCTCCCTCCACCTTTTCAGCCTGCTTGAGAAGGTCGGAAACGCCTACCTTTACGTTCGGTGTTTCATTGATCTCTGTGTTTTCCTTTGCGATCCTCACTGCGTTGGGGTCGATATCGCAGGCGTAGCACTCACCTGCGCCAAGCTTTGCGGCACAGATGGCAAGGATACCGCTTCCGCAGCCTACGTCAAGCATCTTATCCCCATTCTTCTGGTGCTTTTCAAGAAGGGTTGCACAAAGGCGTGTGGTTTCGTGAGTACCCGTACCGAACGCCATACCGGGGTCCATAAGGACCGTTATCTCGCCCTCGGCCGCATCGTACTTTTCCCAAACGGGAACGATTACTATCCTTTTGCCCGTTTTGATAGGCTTATAATACTGCTTCCAGGAATCTGCCCAGTCGGACTCGTGCACTCCGATGATCTCAACGGTTGCGGGAACGGAAAGCGCCGCAAATCTCTCCTTGATAAAGCCCTCGCTCTCAGCGGGGTTCTTGATCTCGGGGATAAACACGGAAACCGATACGTGAGTCCTGTCGCGGGCAAGGAGCTCCTCGTCGATAAGATCGCCGTATACTCCGTCAAGATCCTTCTCCACGTCGGAAAAGTCCTCGATCATAAGAGCCGCGTCTACCATACTCATTACCGCGCAAATATCGTCAAGATATTTATTAGGCGCGCTTGCCTTGATCTGTATCCACTTATCTGACATAACGATCTCCTTTATTTGAAAAACTTTCTCTTGAATTTTTCCCATTTAGGATGATTTGAAGAGTCAAAGCTCTCCTTGAACTGCTTGAGCAGCTCTCTCTGCTTCTTATTAAGGCTCTGGGGAGTTTCTGCGACAACTGTCACGTACATATTTCCCTTTCGGGTGGAATTGACCACCTGAACGCCCTTCTGACGAAGGGTGAACACCGTTCCCGTCTGAGTTCCTGCAGGAATATCAAGCTTTTCCTTGCCGTCTACCGTGGGAACCTCGATCTGGGCGCCCAGAGAAAGATCTGCAAAGTTAACGGGGATATCGCAATAGATATCGTAGCCGTCACGCTCGAAGAACGCGTGGGGACGTACACTGCAAGTGATCTGGAGATCTCCTGCGCTTCCTCCGTTGCGACCGTCACAGCCCTCGCCGCGAAGGGCGATTCCCTGCCCGTCATCAATACCCGCGGGGATAGTAACCGTAAGCTTCTTTGTTGCCTTGACAAAGCCCTGACCCTTACAGTTCTTACAGGGGGTTTCAATAACCTTACCGCTTCCGTGACACTTATCGCATTCGCGGGTTGTCTGCATCATACCGAAGGGGGTTCTCTGCTGTACTCTTACCTGACCTCGGCCCTGACAGTCGGAACAGGTCTTGGCGGCGGTTCCGGGAGCGGCACCGCTTCCCTGACAGTCGGGACACTTCTGGATGCGCTGGAACTGAACGTCCTTTTTACAGCCGAAGATAGCCTCCTCAAAGGAAAGTGTAAGTCTGAGTCTTATATTTTCGCCGCGTACGGGACCGTTCTGTCTTCTCTGAGAGCCGCCGCCGAAGCCGCCGCCGAAAATATTGGAAAAAATATCGGAAATATCAAAGCCGTCAAAGCCAAAGCCACCGAAGCCTCCGCCGCCAAAGCCGCCGGAAGCAGGATCAAAGGCAGCATGACCGTACTGGTCATACTTCGCCTTTTTATCGGGATCGGAAAGAACGTCGTAGGCCTCGTTGACCTCCTTGAAGTTTTTTTCCGCCTCTGAGTCTCCGGGGTTCATATCGGGATGATACTTCTTGGCAAGCTTTCGGTAAGCCTTTTTTATTTCATCCTCTGAGGCGCTCTTTTCAACACCGAGCACCTCATAATAATCTCTTTTATCTGCCATTGTAGCCTAAATCCTTAAAATTTTATGTAGGTCTAAAACGCCCAATAAGGCCACCCCTTTCGGGCAGCCTTATAAGGGTCAAATTAATTAGTTATCAGACTTATCCTCGTAGTCTGCAGAATAGAAGGTGCCGTCCTGAGACTGGCCTGCGCCTGCATCGTAGCCTCCCTGTGCGCCTGCACCGGGATCAAATCCGCCCTGTGCACCGCCTGCCTGCTGGTAAAGCTTCTCGCTTACTGCGTAGAACGCCTTTTCAAGAGCCTCTGTATCAGCCTTGATAGCCTCTGTATCGCCGCTCTTTACTGTCTCCTTGAGCTTCTCAAGAGCCTCGTTTACGGGAGCCTTATCAGCATCGGATACCTTATCGCCGATCTCGGAAAGTGTCTTCTCAGACTGGAAGATCATATGCTCGGCACGGTTCTTGACCTCTACTGCTTCCTTCTGCTTCTTATCCTCTTCTGCGAACTTCTCAGCATCGCGAACCGCGCGGTCGATATCATCCTGGCTCATGTTTGTGCTGGATGTGATAGTGATGTGCTGCTCCTTACCTGTGCCCTTATCCATAGCAGTTACGTTAACGATACCGTTAGCGTCGATATCGAATGTAACCTCGATCTGAGGAACACCGCGGGGAGCGGGAGCGATTCCGTCAAGGGAGAAGCGGCCGAGAGTTGTGTTGCCTGCAGCCATATCTCTTTCGCCCTGGAGAACGTGGATCTCAACGGATGTCTGACCGTCTGCCGCTGTGGAGTATACCTGGCTCTTCTTTACGGGGATAGTTGTATTTCTGTCGATGATTCTGTTGAATACGCCGCCGAGTGTCTCGATACCGAGAGAAAGGGGAGTAACGTCGAGAAGGAGGAGGTCCTTAACGTCGCCGCCGAGGATACCGCCCTGGATAGCCGCACCGATAGCAACGCACTCATCGGGGTTGATGCCCTTGAATGGCTCCTTGCCTGTGAAGGACTTAACTGCATCCTGAACTGCGGGAATTCTTGTAGATCCGCCAACGAGGAGCACCTTATCAAGCTGAGAAGCTGTAAGACCTGCATCGCTGAGTGCCTGTTTCATAGGGCCTACAGTATTCTGAACGAGGTCAGCGGTGATCTCGTTGAACTTTGCGCGGGAAAGTGTACCGTCGAAGTGCTTGGGGCCTGTAGCGTCTGCTGTAATGAAGGGGAGGTTGATGTTAGCGGACGCCATTCCGGAAAGCTCGATCTTTGCCTTTTCTGCAGCCTCCTTAAGTCTCTGGAGAGCCATATTATCGTTTCTGAGATCGATA
This sequence comes from Oscillospiraceae bacterium, assembly GCA_015063955.1. Taxonomy (GTDB): domain Bacteria; phylum Bacillota; class Clostridia; order Oscillospirales; family CAG-272; genus Avispirillum. The sequence goes on from SVTD01000001.1 coordinate 43,076, forward strand.
TTGTTCTCTTTCTTGAACTCCTCTGCGATCCAGTTGATGATCCTCTCGTCAAAATCGTCGCCGCCGAGCTTGTTGTTACCTGCAGTTGCAAGAACCTCAAATACGCCGTCGTCGGAGATCTCGAGGATAGATACGTCAAAAGTACCGCCGCCGAGGTCGTAGATCATAACCTTCTGGTCCTTATCCTTATCTGCACCGTATGCAAGAGCCGCTGCCGTAGGCTCGTTGATGATACGGAGAACCTCAAGACCTGCGATCTTACCTGCATCCTTAGTTGCCTGACGCTGTGCATCGGAGAAGTATGCGGGAACTGTGATAACTGCCTGAGAAACAGTTGTACCGAGATATGCCTCAGCATCTGCCTTCAGCTTCTGAAGGATCATTGCGGAGATCTCCTGAGGTGTGTAGGACTTGCCCTCGATAGTTTCCTTATGAGAGGAGCCCATATGTCTCTTGATAGACATAATAGTTCTGTCGGGGTTTGTGATAGCCTGGCGCTTAGCGACCTGACCTACCATTCTCTCGCCGGTCTTAGAGAAAGCTACTACAGAGGGAGTAGTTCTTGAACCTTCGGGATTGGGAATAACTGTGGGCTCGCCGCCCTCGAATACTGCAACGCAGGAGTTTGTTGTACCAAGGTCAATACCAATAATTTTAGCCATTTTAATTTTCCTCCAATAATATATAAAAGATTTTGTTTTCTGAGGTTAGTTTGCTACGCGTACCATAGCATAGCGGACGACCTTATCTCCCAGCATATATCCCTGCTGGAATACGTCTACGATCTCGTTTTCACCGTAGGCCTCGTCCTCGATGTGCATCACTGCATTATGAATGTTGGGATCGAACTGCTCTCCCGCCTTGCCGTAGACTGTGATCTTCATCTTGGCAAATACGTCGGGAAGGCCCTTGAGGATGATCTCAACGCCTTCGCAAACCTTATCGGGAGCCGTATACTGTGTTGCTCTCTCAAGGTTATCAAATACGGGAAGAAGCTCCTTTATTGCATCTGCGCAAGCCTCTGCGTAGATGCCCTCGCGCTCAGCCTTTGAGCGCTTTCTGAAGTTCTCGTACTCAGCCGCAAGACGGAGGTATTTATCCTCAGCCTCGGCTGTTTTTGCTTTTTCTGCTTCAAGAGCCGCCTCCAGCTCTTTGACCTTTGCCTTACTCTTTTTCTGCTCCTTGGCAGCTTCAGGCTTCTTTTCTTCCTTGGGGACCTCCTCACCAAAGCCGCTGTCAGCCTTGGGATTTCCAGCCTCCTCAAAGATCTCCTTTTCCATATCTTCCATTTCAGCCTCCGTTTGAACCGTCGCCAAGCGCCGGTGTTCCAAGCATATTACTAATATTGTCCGTAATATCGTCTATCATTGATATTACTTTTTTATAATTCATTCTCGTAGGTCCGATAATTCCGATAGCTCCTACCGTTCTTCCGTCCTTCTTGATGGGCTTGAACACAAGAGAGGAATTATCCATTACGATAACGGGATTTTCACTTCCTATATAAACGTGAACTCCCTCATCGGGCTGTCCCGACGGCATCATAGGTGCACATTCTCCCGAAATAAGCTGCAAAAGCTCATCCTTGCGCTCGAACATTGCAAGCATCTCACGAAGCCTTCCGATATCGTAATATTCGGGATAGGAAAGGAGCCTGTCAACTCCGTCTATCTTGATATCTCCGGCACCCGACGCGCTTATCGTCTGGCAAACGCTCTTAACGACGGGATCAACGAGGAAGGAATACTCGCCCATTGCACTTTCAAGCTCCATCATTATGGGGAGAGTGAACTGATCTCCCGTCAGCCCCGCAAGTCTTATATTCATCAGGTTTGCAAGTTTTTTGAGAGCCTCGTCGGTTACGGGTCTTTGGCTGACGATATTCTGTGTTCTTACAGCACCGCCTGCAGTCACCATTACGAGAACCATTGAGGTCTCGTCAACGGGAACAAGCTCGAATTTCTTGACAGTCATGGAAGCGACCCTCGGGCGGACTGCAATTGCAGTATAGTTCGTCATGCTTGCCGCAAGACGCATCGCCGTATCAAGGATCGAATCGATCTCCGCCTGCTTATCTCTCAGCTGCGCCTTCAGGGACTCGGCCTCTGCCTGAGTCATTCTGTATCGCTCAACAAGAGTATCTACGTAAAAGCGGTAGCCTGCCTCCGTGGGAACTCTGCCCGCTGAAGTGTGGGGCTGTTCAAGATATCCGAGAGCCTCAAGCTCTGCCATCTCGTTTCGGATAGTTGCGGAGGAATAGGAAAAGCCGCCGCCCTGAGTCAGGTATTTACTGCCCACAGGCTCGCCGTTTTCAATGTGAGCATCGACGATAGCCTTGAGTATCATTTTTTTACGCTCACTCAATTCATGCTCTTCGTGCATCACTTCCTCCTTTCTTTTTAGCACTTAAATTGTTCGAGTGCTAAATTCTGTATTAAATTTACCACTAAGGCACCGGAAAGTCAATAATAAAGTTAATATTTAATGTGAATTTTTTGTAAATGCCAAAAGAGAGTGCCAAAAAACGCACTGTTTCTTTGCAAGATTCAAGCAATATTCACAAACATAGTATTAACAGCTTTTATTTTTCTCCCGATTATTTGTTATAACTGTTGAAGTATTTACACAGCTACAAAAAAGCCTTGCAAAGAAAAATGCTTTGCAAGGCTTTTATTATTAATCTCCATAAGGGTCGTAACGTTTTCCGTCGGAACCTCTGCCGTGTTTATCGACGTATGCCGTGCCTCTTTCTCTTCCGTACTCGTCTACTACAATAACCTCCTTATAATCAGCCGCTATTCTTCCGAAGAAGGTAGCAAGGGGGATAGTAATGATCATAGTATAGAAAATAATTTTGAAGAACGTAAGGAATCCGTAAAGAAAAAACGAAAACATAAAGTGGGGTCTCTGGCTTCTTTCCACCTTCAGAGAAGAAAGGAATGCCGCAAGCAGAGAAACTGCTATAGATGCTATCCCCATATAAAGCCACATATTTCCCGTTGAATTATCCTTGCCTATACCGATCAAGCCCGCAATTACCATTGCCACTCCGGTGATCAGAAGACAGAAGCTCATATACGAACGGACAAGCTTTGAAAAGATTGAAATAATACAAAGAATTACTACTGCTGCAAGAAGCGCACCCATTATCTATTTCCTCACTTTCTGAAAAGCTTTGCAAAAAAGCCTTTCTTTTCAGGCTTCGGAGAGCTGCCGCCTGCAGGCATCTGATAAACCTTCATAAAATTCGCACAGCTTTCAACAGAAGGGGCAAGTCCTTCTCCGTAGGACTCTGCAATAAAGGGTCTCTTTCCCTGGCTGATCATGGAACGTACTATAGAGCCGTACTTTCTGTCAAGCATTGCATACTTTTCGTCCATATCCTTAAGAGCCGCTGCAATATCAGCCGCATCAGCACAGCTGCCTCTCAGCTCTCCGATGCGTCTCATATGCCACATTGCTCTGAACAAAGCCTCTGCAGACTTATGACGCTCACTTTCAAGAAGTGCAAGATAAGCTCTGAAATACTCTGCCACAAGAACGGCTCCCTTGGACGCCATAAAATCGCACGCTGCAATACCCTGGCGAAACACCTTATAGTGTGCATCCGTATCCATTTTTGCAGCCGCCATACCTGCGCCCTCTGTCAGAAGAGTCATAAAGGAATTATCCGTTACTATATTAAGATCAAGGTAGCCGAGTGTTGAAAGATTATAGAGAAGAAGGTTGATTCTTCCGAAGCCGCACCAGAACATACTGGTCATTGAATCCGGTGCTTCGTTTGCTGCGGTCACGTAACCGCGCTGAGCTATTGCTATAAATTTCTTAACTACGTCAACGCCCTGGGATATTTCATCCTGAAGAACGCAGCGTCTTACCATATCCCACGTATTGAGGGCGATCGCCGCCGCGCTGTCTGCCATAAAAGCTGCCGCGCTCTTATTTCCTGCCTCGTAGGATGCGGAAAACCAGGGAACTGCATTCTCATAGTCGCTCTTACGGTAATATGCTATACCGAGAAGATATGTAGCATATTCGTAACAGTCTCTGTGCTTTACTGCGTAATTGAGATAATATATTGATTTCTCAAGATCGTAGTCAGTTCCCCATTCGTTCATGTAGCAGCATCCGAGAAAATAACTCTTTCTTCCGTCCGTTCCGTCGAACAGTTTTTTAGACGTATTGAAGATTTCAGTCATATTTCCCTGTTCAAAATAATTATCAATATCGTTAAGATATTGATTTACCTGCTCATCTGTAAGGTATGCCATAATATTCACTCTCCACTGTATTATAATTTATTAAGTTATCAATAATCGTATCTTGATCTTGAAAAGATCCTGAAAATAAGGAAGAAGACAAGGAAGGATCTCATAACCACGAGTTCAATATGCCAGAGTGTTCCCAGACCTGCAAGGAACATATAGCCTACTGCTCCGCTACCCGGTGCCTTTCTTGCCGTAAGCCAGCCGATAAGAATGCCAAGCAGGGTCGCAAACAGTCCGCCTGCCAGAAAAGAAAGGGGAATCGATATCTCAATGTCAAAAAAGAATCCGATGATTCCTGCGATAATAAGCGCAGGACCCATAGTACATCCTGCAAAGATATAGGCCTTGAAGGGTCCGAATACTCCTGCAAATTCATCGTAGATCATTTCTCTTCTTCCGTGATTTGCAATACCTATGATCACAAACACGAGCGCACACAAAAAAAGTGGCGCAAACATAATCAGCATCATTTCTTCCATTTTTCCCGCTCCTTGTTTTTTTTAAATTATTCTTTAATTTACATACATATTATATAACTTAAAAGCAATCAAGTCAACGAAGTTTACTACCCAAAAACCTCTATTTGTGTAAATAACATTGATATAATATAAACACCCGCGGCAAAAGTCGCGGGTGTTTATATTATACAAGTCTTGATCTTTTTTCGCCGGAGAGGAATGCGTCTATGCTTGCCATTATATCGCTAAGACAGCGGTTGCGGGCTTCATAGGAGCCCCACGCCATGTGGGGAGTGAGGCAGACGTTTGGCAGATCCTTAACGTCAAAGTAAGGGCTGTCCTCTCTGAAGGGCTCCTGAGAGTATACGTCAACGCCGATAGCTCCGATCTTCCCCTCCTTGACAGCCTTACAAAGCGCCGCCTCATCGCAGACTGCACCGCGGGCCACGTTTACGAAGATAGCATCGTTTTTCATCATAGCGATGCGCTCTTCGTTAATGAGATTTCGAGTACCGTCGTTAAGCGGCGTATGGACGGTTATAATATCCGCCTCGCGGCAGAGGGTATCGATATCGACGCAACCGTATCCCTCAACAGGTGTGCGCTTATTTGCAATAACGCGGCAACCGAAGGCGCCCGCTACTGCCGCTACCTTTTTTCCTATATTACCGAGTCCCACCACGCCCCAGGTCTTTCCTGCGATCTCGTGATACACGGGAGTGAGCTTATTTGCAACGTTCCCCCTTGAATACTCGCCGCTTTCAACAAAGGCGCAATACTCGGGAAGATGGGTAGCAAGGGAAAGGACCATTGAAACGGTGAGCTGGGCTACGCTATCCGTAGAATATCCAACCACGTTGCAAACTCCTATTCCCTTTTTCTTCATATAATCAAGATCAACGTTATCAAAGCCGGTTGCGGCGATGCAGATAAGCTTTACGGGGCAATTTTCGCCTATCGTGGACTGATTGAGCTTTACCTTATTAACTATTACAACGTCGGCGTCGGAAAGCCTTTCTTCAACGAGGGAAATGTCTGTGGAGGGGTATGCCACCACCTCACCGTATTTTGAAAGAGGAGAAAGATCAAGATCGTCTCCAAGAGTTGCGCTGTCCGGAAGTACTATTTTCATAAGAATTTTCCTCTACTTATATAATTTAAGAAGTTTCGCTCTCTGCGGAGAGCGACCAAAGGTACCCTTTGGAATCCGGGATGGCAAAAGGATTTCGCCTCTGCGGAGGCGACAAGGGCTCCGCGCCCTTGACTGCGCAACCTTTTGAAAAAGGTTGACGAAAACTTTAATAAAAAGCAAACCCTTATTAAAGTTTTTTGAGAGTGCAGAGAACTTTTTTACAAAAAAGTTCTTTGCATCCACGTCCCTAAAAAACAAATAGCGGCTGACTTTACGTCAGCCGCCAATTGAATTACTTGAACTTACGCTTTCTTGCTGCCTCAGACTTCTTCTTCTTCTTTACGCTGGGCTTTTCGTAGCATTCTCTTTTGCGAAGCTCGGCCTGGATACCGGATCTCTGGCACTGACGCTTAAAGCGACGGAGCGCACTATCAAGAGACTCGTTCTCTTTTACTCTAATTTCTGCCATTGTTCTGTTTCCCTCCCTTCGCTATGCACAACATAGGAAAGTGCCGGATTGCACTTCCTATTCATTATATCCTTGAAAATGCCGATTGTCAAGCATTTATTTTATATTTTTCTTATATTTTTACTTAGCTACGATGTTTACGATCTTACCGGGTACGTAGATCTCCTTGATGATGTTCTTACCCTCAAGAAGGCTTGCGATCTTCTCATCTGCCTTTGCAGCTGCGATTGCAGTATCCTTATCGGCATCAGCGGCGATCTTTACCGTGCCCTTGAGCTTACCGGAGATCTGAACTGCGATCTCGATGGTTGCATCAACAGTCTTTGCCTCATCGTACTCAGGCCACTTGGAAAGGCTGAGAAGCTCCTTTTCGCCAAGGGTCTCCCAGATCTCCTCGCAAAGGTGAGGAGCATAGGGGCAAAGAATACCGACAAACATCTTGAGCTCGTCTACGGTAAGTGAGCCGTGATCGTAGATATCGTTGATAAGTGCCATCATCGCGGCAATACCCGTATTGAACTTCATAGCTTCGATATCGGCTGTTACCTTCTTGACGGTCTTATGGAACTTTGATTCAAGCTCGGGGGTAGCTCCGCTTCCCTTTGCCATATCTACAAGACCTGCAACGCGGTCAAGGAATCTCTTACAGCCCTTCATTGAGCTGTCGTTCCAGGGAGTTGCGCTCTCGTAGTCACCCATAAAGAGCACGTATACGCGGAGAACGTCTGCACCGTATGCGTCAACAACGTCGTTGGGGTCCACTACGTTACCCTTTGACTTAGACATCTTTTCTCCGTCGGGTCCGAGGATGAGACCCTGAGCAGTTCTCTTTGCATAAGGCTCCTTTGTGGGAACCTCGCCGATATCGTAGAGGAAGTGATGCCAGAAGCGGGAGTAGATCATATGACGGGTCACGTGCTCCATACCGCCGTTGTACCAGTCTACGGGGAGCCAGTACTTGAGCTTATCGAAATCTGCAAACTTTGCTTCGTTCTTGGGATCGATATAGCGGAGGAAGTACCAGGAGGAGCCTGCCCACTGGGGCATCGTGTCAGTTTCGCGCTTTGCAGGAGAGCCGCACTTGGGGCAGGTGCAATTTACGAAATCGTCAAGTCTTGCAAGGGGGCTTTCTCCGCCCTGACCGGGCTCGAACTTCTCCATAGGAGGAAGCTTCAAGGGGAGCTCCTCATAGGGAACGCCGACGATTCCGCACTTTTCGCAATGAACGATGGGAATAGGCTCACCCCAGTAGCGCTGACGGTTGAACGCCCAGTCCTTCATCTTGAACTGTACGCCGCCCTCGCCGAGGCCCTTCTTTTCAAGCTCCTCGATCATTCTTCTGATGGAGTCCTTCTTATTTGTATAGCCGTTGAGGAAATCGGAGTTGACCATCTCGCCGTCGCCTGCATATGCCTCGGTTGCGATATCGCCGCCCTTGATTACCTCAATAATGTCGATGCCGAATTTCTTTGCGAAGTCATAGTCTCTCTGGTCATGCGCAGGAACAGCCATAATAGCGCCCGTACCGTAGCCCATCATAACGTAATCGGAGATATAAACGGGGATCTCCTTGCCGTTTACGGGGTTTACAGCCTTGAATCCATCGATACAAACGCCCGTCTTATCCTTAACGAGCTGAGTTCTCTCAAACTCTGTCTTCTTTGCGCACTCCTGTCTGTATGCTTCGATGGCATCCATATTACCGATCTTATCTGCATACTTATCGATAATGGGATGCTCGGGAGCCATTACCATGAACGTTACACCGAAGAGTGTATCGGGACGGGTGGTATATACTGTGAGAGTTTCGTCGGTACCCTCAAGGCTGAACTTTACGAACGCGCCTGTGGACTTACCGATCCAGTTCTCCTGCTGCATCTTGATATTGGGAAGATAGTCTACAGTATCAAGGCCCTGGAGAAGCTTATCTGCATATTCTGTGATTCTGAGGTACCATACGTCCTTAGACTTCTGAACGATATCGGAATGGCAGATATCGCACTTACCGCCCTGAGAGTCCTCGTTTGAGAGAACCACCTTACAGGAGGGGCAGTAGTTTACGAGAGCCTTATCACGGAAAACGAGTCCGTTATCAAACATCTTTCTGAAGATCCACTGAGTCCACTTATAGTAGTCCTCCTCTGTGGTATCGATAACTCTTGACCAGTCGAAGGAGAAGCCAACACGCTTGAGCTGATTTGTGAACTTCTCGATATTTCTCTCAGTTACGAGACGGGGATGTGTATTTGTTTTAACTGCCGTATTCTCCGTAGGGAGACCGAAGGCGTCGAATCCGATGGGGAAAAGAACGTTATAGCCTTCCATTCTGCGCTTACGGGATACGATCTCAAGACCGGAATACGCCTTGATATGTCCAACGTGCATACCTGCACCGCTGGGATAGGGGAACTCTACCATTGAGAAGAACTTGGGCTTTTCGGAAAAATCTACCGCTTCAAAAGCCTTCTCGTCTTCCCATCTTTTCTGCCACTTGGCTTCAATTTCTCTGAAATCGTACTTCATATTTATTTTTTCTCCGGGGTGGAATAATTTTCTGAATATATGTAACCGAAGCTCAGTCTTCGGTAAGAATATCTGCGATTGCGATCTCACTGCCCTCTGAATAAAGCTTTTCAAGCTTATAGAAATCGCGGGCATCCTGATTGAATACGTGAAGGATCACGCAACTGTAATCGGAAAGGATCCAGGAATCGCCTCTGGAGCCCTCGATGGCGCGGGGGATGATACCGTACTGTGAAAGGCGGTATTCCACCTCCTCTGAAAGAGAGCTTACCTGAGTTGTGGAGTTACCCGTTGCTACAACGAAGTAATCTGCAATAACGGTCTGCTCCTCAACGTGGAGAAGCTTTATATCCTTTGCCTTCTTTGCATCAAGGACCTTTACCATAAACTCGGCAATTTCTCTGGGGGATGGGTTTTCGCAAAGCTCGATCTGAGCTGCGGGAGCATCGCTTTTCATAATTTCACTCATTATTTTTACCTCACTTTAAAGGAACGTATATATCTTCATCAGAAACATCCTGTGCGTTATGCTTTTCGAAGCTGAGCTCATCTGCAGGCTTTTCGTATACAGCCTTGATAGCAGAGCTGTCCTCATCGCAAAGCAGGACGTTTTTATCTACTTCTTCGTCCGTAAGCTCTTCAACGTAGATGTTGAAGCTCTCGTTCAGAACGTCTTTCAGGCACTCCTTATTGAGCACGTAATAGGAGGATGCCACCTCACCGGGCGCTGTCATCATCGTAATATCGGAAAGCTCTATATCAAGGAAAGCCGTGCCGAACTTTACGATCTCACGAACGTGGAGATCGGTATCCACGTTATTGATTATTGCAGTAGCAATATCGCCGACGTTTTTGATACCGATGTTTTCCTTTACAGCCTCAATAAAGGCAGTCATAAACATTTTCTGTGCATCGGCACGTCCAAGGTCTGCGTTAACGAGACCGCTTCTGAAGCGGACGAACTGCTCTGCCTCGTTACCGTCCAGCGTGTTATAGCCCTTCTGGAGGTTGATGTAGAGGTTCTGCGCCTCATCCTCGTATTCCATAGTATAGGGAACGTATATCTCAACGCCGCCCACAGCATCAACAATAGCGCCGAAGCCGTCAAGATCCATAACTGCTGAGTAATGGATCGGAACACCGAGAACGTCGGACAGATAGTCGGCAGCCTTTACGCAGCCGTCAAGAGAAGCGTTCTCGCTTCCCTCCTTCTTTGCCTCGGACACGCAATGGTTATAAAGTCCGTTAAGCTTACAGTAGGAATAATCCTCGATCTCGATATAGGTATCGCGAGGAAGCTGCATAACGGTCATTTTACCGAGATCCGTATCGTAGCTTACGAGCATTACCACGTCAGTCAGGCTTGCCTGTCTGTCGTGTCCCATAACGAGAAAATTGAACATGGTTTTGCTTTTCAGCGCCTTTTCCGATCCGTCTGCATTGGTATCCGCTCCGTCACTTCCGAGATTGGAAATCTTTCCGCAGCCAACCATGGAAAAGGTAAAGGCCAAAACCAAGATAAGAGCAATTATTTTCTTCATTTGAATTTCCTTTCTTTTGAGAGGGCATTACCTTACGGCAGGCCGTTCTCATCAAGGCTTCCTGCATTATAGATTGTAAGGCTTACCTCGTCCTTATCCTCAAAATACAGGTTTCTGAGCTGACAGTTTGCATCCGTTACGAATACCTCATTTACGTCAAAGGACCAGAGTACGCTTGTGTTGTAGATGTTATAGTATTCGTTGATAATGTAGGACATATAGTCCTTATTCATTACGTAATAGGAGAGGCCGTTATACATAGTTGCCTTACCGGGCATGGTCATCATCTTTACGTTTGAAAGCTGGACTGCGCCCTCCTTGTTACCGATACCGATAAACTGCTTACCGAAATACACGATATCCGCAGGAGTAATATCGGATTCAACGTAGGTTACGAGGTTCTGGGCAAGGGTGGTAACGGTATTTACGTCAGTAATGCTGGAAAGCACCTTATCAAGGAAGGCTGACATAAATATCTTCTGTGCATCACCGCGGCCTATATCGCCCGTTGGATAGCCTGCTCTGTATCTTACAAATTGTTCAGCCGCATCTCCGTCAAGATGCTGATATCCTTCCTTCAAGTTAATAAGAAGATTCTGTTCGGGATCAGGATAATACATATCCATAGGAACATACATATCAACACCGCCAATGGCATTTACGATATTTCCGAATCCGTCGAGATCCATTACCGCTGAATAGTGGATAGTCATGGCGAGGTTTTTCTCGAGATACTCCTCCATCAGCTTACATCCATCTCTTTCCGGGTTCTTGCTGCCATCATCCCTCGCCTGCTTTACGCAGTAGTTATAAAGACCGTTGACCTTATGATAATAATAATCGTCGACCTCTATGTAGGTATCTCTGGGGAACTGCATTACGGTGATACGCTGTACCTCCGTATTATAATTGACAAGCATAATTACGTCGGTAAGGCTTGCCGCACGGTCGTGACCCATTATCAGGAAATTGAATATCTTATCGGAGGCCTCAACTGTCGTATCGTCCTCGCCCTCAGCGGCGTTGGGGTCCTTCTGGATCTCAAAGTTCGGGGCCTCTGTTTTAATATCGGGTGTATAGAGAATAAAATAGTTTACAAAAAACAGTCCCACACCTGCAAGTGCTGCCATGAGGACAGCGCCTATACGGGGTAACAGCTTTTTAGCAAATTTTTGGAAACCACTCATAGCTTACCTCAACCGATCTTGATTTTATTTAATATAAACCAGTTTCTCGCTTCTACCGTATCGCGGTCAACAAGTGCCCCCTCTCCGATAAGGCATTTTACAGTCATATCAAAGGAGGTTATCATTGTTTTTCTCAGAACCTCAAGACGCTCGCAGGGATCCTTCGCCCCGGCAATGCCGGTATAAAACTGATTTCTCAGAACAACGCAATCCTCAAAGGTTCTCGTGTCCTCGATATAGTCTGCAAGGTAGATAAGCATTTCAAAAACGCTCATTCCCGCCCTGCCTGTAGTATGCCATCTTACGGCGCTGATTATATCGGGATCCGCGAAATCGGGGAAATCTCTCTCTGCCACAGCCGCTCCCGTTTTGGCATGGAACAGCTTAGGCGCCGCAATTTCTCCCGTTCCTATTATTATACCAAACTCTTCGCAGGTTTTCAACTGTTTTTCAGTATCATATATTTTTGTTATATCGTGGAGAAGTGCCGCCGCGCGAAGGCGGTTTACGTCCTCGGGCAAATAAATCTCACCCAAGGCTTTCGCTTCTCTTTCTACTGCCAGAGTATGATTATATCTCTTACCTGTCTGATACGCCTTCACAGCCTCGCGGAGAGCTGAAAGCATTTCTTCGGTTACGGTTATTTTTTCAGTTTTCATTTTTATAAAGATTATTTTCTTTAATATATTCCGAAACGCCCTCGGGAAGGAGACGGTCGGCATCCTCGCCCGCGGCTATCAGATTTCTTATCTGGGTGGACGATACCTCCATAGGCTCATCCTCGATTATCATTATTTTTGCGCTATAGCGCGCTTTATAGTCCTCTGCCGCACCTTCAAGCACACGAAGGTCGCCGCCCTTTCTTCTGAGGGCAACGATCGTGGCAAGCTTCATGATCTCATCAGGCGCCTTCCACGAATCAAGGGATAAAAACATATCCTCCCCCACGAGCATATAAAGCTCGTCAGAGGGGAAGCTCTCTCTGAGATAACGGAGAGTATCTACGGTAAAGCTTCTTCCCTCTTTTTTGATCTCGTAATCGGAGACTGTAGCAAAGGAGGAAAAGGCAAGGCGAGTCATTTCGAGACGGTATTCGCTTTTTCCCCATTCATCGGCAAGCTTATGGGGCGGGATGCCGGCAGGCATTACGTACAGCCTGTCCAGCTCTGCCTTCTCACAAAACAGCCTTGCGGCTCTGACGTGTGCTATATGAGGAGGAGAAAAGGTTCCTCCGTAAAGTCCGATCTTCATTTCACAGAACAATCTTTCTGTTCTTTTCCTTGGAGCTCTGCTTGTAAAGCACAAATCTGCTTCCCACAACGCTTACAACGTCAGCACCTACTGCATCTGCAATAAGGTTTGCGGCTTCCTTTGAGGAATACTCGCAGTTATCAAGGGTGCGGCACTTAATGAGCTCTCTTGCCTCAAGAGCATCGGAGATACCCTTGAGAAGCTCCTCGCCGAAGCCGCCCTTACCGATCTGATAGATAGTATCGAGATCGTGACCGAGCTTACGAAGGCTCGCTCTCTGTTTACTTGTAATCATAAATTATTATCCTCTATAAAGATGTTAATATTGTCGCCAAAGCATCTCATGGCGCGCCCTCTGTGGCTTATCTCGTTCTTTTCCTTTGGCGAAAGCTCTGAAAAGGTCTTTTTCTTTTCGGGTACGTAAAAGAGAGGATCGTATCCAAATCCGCCCTCGCCGCGCGCCTCGCGAAGGATCTCACCCTCGCATTCTCCGAAAAAGGAGCAAACGTGAGCATCTATTCCGAATCTTTTAAGAATATATTCCTCCATCTCGGGATTTGTCAAAGGGTGGAAAACCTTGAGTCCGAGAGATTTGGGGATAACCGCAGAAATCACCGTCATAAACCGTGCCTTGCGATCATCTGTATTTTCAAGCTCACAGAGGAGCTTTTCGTTGTTTTTTTCGTCGTTTGCGTCCTCTCCGCTATAACGGGCAGAGTATACGCCGGGAGCGCCGCCGAGAGCGTCCACACAAAGACCTGAATCATCTGCGATGCCGATATATCCCATTTTTGCAGGAGCGGATGCCTTGATTGCGGAATTTTCCTCAAAGCTCTGTCCGTCCTCCTCGATATCTCCGAAAAAGCCGATATCATCAAGGGAAAGGACCTTTACCTTATCGCCGCAGAACTTAGAAAGGAGGGTGTTCATTTCCCCGATCTTCTTTTTGTTTCTTGATGCAAGTACGAATTCCATATCAGTCAAAGAGGGCAGAAACGAACATATCTGCATCGAAGGGCTGCATATCTGCTATCTGCTCGCCTACTCCTATATATTTTACGGGAATATCAAGGATCCTCTTGATTGAGAACACGGCGCCGCCCTTTGCGGTTCCGTCAAGCTTTGTAAGTATAAGGCCCGTGATCGCGGCACTTTCCTTGAATTCCTTTGCCTGCATCACTGCGTTCTGACCCGTTGTGGAGTCGAGAACGAGAAGAGTTTCGCGGGAGCTTTCGGGAAGCTCACGGGTGAGCACTCTGTCGATCTTTGCAAGCTCTGCCATAAGGTTTTTCTTATTATGAAGTCTGCCTGCAGTATCTACGATAAGAACGTCAGCCCCGCGCTTCTTTGCCGCCTGAGCCGCATCGAATACTACTGCCGCAGGATCGCTGCCCTCGTTCTGACGGATAAGCTCAACGCCTGCGCGCTCTGTCCAGACTGCAAGCTGATCGATAGCCGCCGCACGGAAGGTATCCGCCGCCGCAACCACAACCTTTTTGCCCTGAGATTTGAGATTTGCGGCGATCTTACCGATGGAGGTGGTCTTACCTACACCGTTTACGCCGATAACGAGAATGACGGAGGGAGTTGTTTCAAGCTTTAATTCCTCGCCCTCACCGATCCTCTCGCGGAGAAGCTCCTTGAGGGCAGTCTTTACGTCCTCGGGATTCTTGAGTCTGTCGCTCTTTATCTGATCTCGGAGCTCGTCGATTATCTCCTCAACGGTCTCCATACCCATATCGGAGCAGATAAGCACCTCCTCAAGCTCCTCAAGAAGATCCTCGTCTACCTTGACGAAGCTTTTGAGGATATTATCCACCTGTGCGAATACTGCTTTTTTCGTTTTTTCAAGTCCGCTTTTAAGTTTATCAAAGAAACCCATAATAATTTCCTTTTACTGTACGTATTTATCTGCCTCTGCAGGGTTCTCAGCTACTGCATTTACGTCAAGGGTAAATACCTTGGAGATACCGTGGCGTGGCATCGTTACACCGTAAAGTGTATCTGCAGTTTCCATCATACCGCGTCTGTGGGAGATGAGGATTATCTGCATTTCCTTTGAGAAGCGCTTAACGTAATTTGCAACGCGGGTTACGTTTACCTCATCAAGTGCCGCCTCGATCTCGTCGAAGATACAGAAGGGGGAGGGATTGACCTTGATAAGTGCAAAGATAAGTGCAATTGCAACGAACGCCTGCTCACCGCCGGAGAGAAGGGTCAGGTTCTTTATCATCTTTCCGGGAGGGGCTACGTCGATCTCAACGCCGCTGGAAAGCACGTTCTCAGGGTCGGTGAGAGTAAGATGGGCGCTGCCGCCGCCGAAAAGCTCGCGGAAGGTCTCGCCGAAGTATTCGTTAATGCGCTCGAAGGCGGAAACGAACATTCTCTTCATCTCCTCCTCGATGGAGCCGATGATGCTTTCAAGCTCAGTCTTGGACTTAGTAAGGTCGTCAAGCTGCTCCTTTAAGTAATCGTATCTCTCCTTGAGGGCGGCATATTCCTCGATGGCGCCCACGTTTACGTGGCCGAGAGCCTTTACCTGACGCTTGAGCTCTGTGAGCCGTGCGAAGCTTTCAGGTCTCGTTTTCTCCGTCAGCGCGGGATAGCCCAGAGCTACCGCAGTTGCGTGAGTAAGCTCGTATTCATCCCAGAGACGGGAAACCATCTTGTCTATCTCGCCGTTCAGCTTTTCAAGCTTTGACTCGTTTGCCATATGGGCGCGGTAGGAAAGCTCCTTGCGCTGAGTGACGTCTCTAGTTTTTATTCTGACCTCGTTAAGCTTGCGGTCAAACTCGCTGTCGTTTTCATCAAGCCTTGCCTTTTCGGCTTCCTTTTCGGAAAGCTCGGTCTTGAGTGTCTCAACGTATGCCTGCTTATCCTTGATGGACTCTCTTGCAGCAGCAGCCTCTGAAAGAAGGCGCTGTGCCTCATCCTCGCTTGCCTTCTTTTCGGCTCTTCTCTTTTCGGCTCTCGCTTCAGCCTCGGAGAGGATAGCCTCAGCATTCTGTCCGTCACGGATATAGCCTGCTATCTCGATACGGACCTCGTTGATATCACGCTCGTATTCAGCGGCAGTATCAAGAGCCTCGTTTTTCTTAATATCAAGCTCTGCTCTTTCGGCAGAAATCGCCTCGGCAGTCTTTTCGTTTCTTTCGATAGCCGCCTCAAGCTTTACTATATCCTCGCCGCCGCGCTTTGAGTTTTCGGCAATGCTCAGCTTATCGTGTAAAAGCTTTTCAAGAAGGTTTCCGATCATTGTACGGTTAGCCTCAAGCTCATCAAGCTGTGCTCTTTCCGTTCTCAGCATGACCTCTGAAATCTTGACCTTCTCATCCTCCTTACGGCGGTAGTTTGAAAGCTCCGTAAGCTTTGCCTCAAGAGCTGTAAGCTCCTTCTTTGCCGTATCTGCCTTGGAGAGAAGCTCTGCTTCCTCCTCACGGAGCTTATCTATATGAGATGCGCGGGAAAGCATACCCGAGTCCTTACGGACGGAACCGCCCGTGAAGGAGCCTCCCATATTGATCTGCTGACCGTCGAGAGTTACTATTCTTATCTTCCAGCCGCAGTTTCTCGCAACACGGGTTGCGTTTTCGATATTATCAAAAACTGCGATTCTGCCTACGATGCTGGAAACTATATCTCTGTATTTTGCCTCGGTTGTGAGAAGCTCATCCGCATAGCCCACAAAGCCTTTAGCGCGGGAGGCATCCTCAAGCTCTCTCGTTCTCGACTGACCCTTGATGCTTGAGAGAGGATAGAAGGTTGCACGGCCTGCATTTGCCTTTTTAAGGGCGTAGATTGCATCCTTTGCCGCCGCCTCATCCTCTACTACGATATTCTGAAGAGCCGCACCGAGGGCGGTCTCAAGGGCTACCGTATACTGCGCGTCTACCTTTACAAGATGTGAAAGGGGGCCGTGGATTCCGCGAAGGCTGCACTGGGCGTGTGCCTGCATTACGTATTTTACGGAGTTATTATAGCCGTCAAAATGCTCCTGCATTCTGGAAAGAGCGGCAATACGGCTGTGGAGTGCCTCTGCCTCTGCCTTGTATTTCGACTGAGTTCTTCTCTGTACCTCCGCTTTATCGGAAAGTTCAAGTATCTGTCTGTCTGCCTTGGCGATCTCGGAATCAGATTTCTCAAGGGCCTTCTCATACATTTCAACGGATCTTGAGCACTCTTCCCACTCGGCTTCGATGGATTCGAGCTCTTTCGTATATTTCTGAAGATCTGCCTCCACCGTCGTGACACGGTCAGACTGATCGGTAAGGCTGTTTTTTATAACGTCAAGACGGACCTGGAGATCACCGCGCTCCTTTTGTGTTTCGCGAAGGACACGGAGTGATGCCGCAAGCTCTTCATCAAGCTCTCTTGCGCTTTCCCTTGCAGATTCGCGAAGCTCTTCAAGCTCTGCTATTTTCCTGTTTGCGAGATCGATATTCTTGCCGATCTCCTCCATACGGGACCTTAAGTTGCCGATGCCCTCAAGCTCTGACGCGATATCGTCATCGCTCTTTTTCGCATTGGCAAGAGCCGCCGCTGACAGCGCCTCCTTATGTGTTGCCTCGTTTTCGAGAACGCGGTAGGATTCCTCCGACGTTCTTATAAACTCGTTGATCTCCCGGATACGCTCATAGATGCGGGCGGAAAGCTGCTTATTCTCCTGAGAAGCCTCGAAAAGTCTTTCATACTGCGCTTCAAGCTGCTTTTCATCATCGTCTGCCATTTCAAGCTCGTGAGCGGAGAGGCGGCAATCTGCTTCGGCCTTCTGGGCATCGTTTCTCAGCTTTTCAGTATCGTAAAGCCATACGGAAACGTCAAGCTGCTTTTTCTCATCGTAAAGCTCAAGATACTGTCTTGCCTTTTTGGCATCCCGCTCAAGAGGTCCGATACGTGATTCAAGCTCGTTGAAGATATCGAGGACACGGTTCATATTGTCCTCAGTCTCGCTGAGGCGCTTCTCGGATTCGTTTTTCTGATAGCGGAACTTTGTGATTCCCGCGCTTTCCTCAAAGATACCTCTGCGGTCCTCGCTCTTTTTGGATATGATCTCTGCGATCTTACCCTGACCTACGATGGAATATCCGTCACGTCCCACACCGGTGTTCATAAAGAGCTCTTTAATATCTTTAAGACGGCAGGGCTTGCGGTTTATGTAATACTCACTCTCTCCTGCCCTGTAGTAGCGGCGTGTTACCGTTACCTCATCGTAGGGGCAGTTGAGCTTTTTGGGCTCCTCGGAATCGTCAAAGGTCATGGAGACCTCCGCAAAGCTCATGGGTCTGTGTCCGTCAGCTCCCACGAAGATTACGTCCTCCATTTTTGATCCTCGGATGTTCTTCGTTGAGATCTCACCGAGAACCCATCTCATTGCGTCTGTTATATTTGATTTTCCGCTTCCGTTAGGGCCTACGATAACCGTAGAGCCGGGATTGAAGTGTAGTGTCGTTTTATCGGGGAAGGATTTGAATCCATGCAGTTCAAGCGTTTTAAGATACACAGTATTCCTCCCTTTCTCTCTTCTTTATTTTAAGTCAATAGATATATTATACTGCGAGAGGCTCTCTTTTTCAAGGATTTTCAAGGATTTTACCCCTGTTTTTTCAACAATATTTTCCTTATAACAGCGTTTCTGTCCCGTTGCCATGGAAACGGCGCCTCGGGGGACGAAAACAGTCAGCTCTCGCCCCTCTGTTTTTTCGTTTTCCAGAGCTTTCAGTATATTTTCACAGTATATTTTTCCACGGATAAGCTCACCTATTGCGGGGTGATTAGGCCCTGCAAAATACGTATCGTCGGAATGCAGATTTTCTGATTCGTGGAGTCCTATCTTCAAAAGCGCTACACCGTTTTCAAGGAAAACTCTGTATGCGGCGGCGCTTCGCTCCACCGCCTCGTCTACGGTCATGGGGATATACTCTCCCCTTTTTGTCATCTGCTCAAGAGGGGTGTTTTTAAAGACTACGCAGGGGTATATCCTTGCCGCCGCGGCACCCTCATTGCAGATGATTCGGGCAGTTTCCCTTTCCGTTTCAATATCTGCTCCCGGAAGTCCCGTCATCATCTGACCGACGACTGAAAAGCCCTCCGCTCTGAGAAGGCGCATTGCATTGTAGGATGCTTCTGTACTGTGTCCTCTTACAGACGCTTCAAGAACCTTATCGGAAAAACTCTGTATACCAAGCTCCACCTGACTTACAGTATACCCGTGAAGTATATCGGTGATTTCCCGGGAAATATAATCGGGTCGGGTGGACATTCGGATACCCGACACTCTTCCCTCTTTAACGTATCCCTCTGCAATATCAAGAAGCTTTATCATAAGGCCCCTGTCTATTCCCGTAAAGGATCCGCCGAAAAACGCGATCTCGCACTCAGAGTCGCCTGCAGTCGCGAGAACAGATTCAATATCCGCTCTTACCTTTTCAAAAGAAAAAGAATGGGCGCCCGAAATTGCGTGCTGATCACAGAACACGCATTGATTTGGGCAGCCCATATGCTGTATAAAAATCGGTATATTAATATGCTTCAAGATCTGCCGCCTTTATGCTTCAAGAGTTTCCTCGGCACCGAAAAGCCTGAGGGCCTCTCTTGCCGCTGCCTGCTCTGCCGCTCTCTTTGAGGAGCCGCATCCGACGCCTATTACGTTTGAATTGAGCCTTGCCTCTACGGTAAAGGTCTTATCGTGGTCGGGGCCGCTTTCTCCGATCACCGTATAAACAAGTCTTTCGCCCTCTGCCTGCTGGATTATCTGCTGGAGGGCAGTTTTATAGTCTGTAAACGCCTCACCCTTGCGGATAAAATCTATCTCCTTTTTTACAAAAGGCAAAAGGAACTCAGCAACTCTCCCTGCATTATAGCCGGTATCGATATAAAACGCGCCGAGAACCGCTTCAAAGGCATCACTTGTGATGGATGCTCTCTGTCTTCCGTTATTCTTATCCTCTCCGTGGCCGAGAAGGAGAAAATCTCCGAGTGCGATCTCCTTTGCATACTTTGCGAGAGCCTTTTCGCAAACCACTGCCGCACGTATCTTTGTGAGATCACCCTCCTGACGGGAGGAATATTCTCCGAAAAGGTAACGTGAAACGATGATGGAAAGAACGGAGTCACCGAGAAACTCAAGGCGCTCGTTACACGTAAGCTCCTCACCCTTATGCTCATTTACGTAAGAAGAATGAGTGAGAGCTTCTCCGAGAAGCTCTTTATTATTAAATTTATATCCCAGCCTCTCTTCAAGCAGTTCCTTATTGAGAGGCAGCATAGCCGCACTGTTCATCTCTAAAACCTTATAAATCTTCTTCTTTTGTTATTCTGTCTATTTCTGTGAGCGCGCGATCGGCATAGTACTGATAGCGAACCTTTTTGCCGCCCTTTATTTTTTCGGGAGGTCTTGCAACAAGGCCGAAGTTTGCATTCATAGGCTGGAAGCCCGCTTCGCCGCCGTCGCTTACGTACTTTGCCATAGCTCCTATCATTACCGTATCGGGGAAAATATAGGGATCCTTACAAAGGGATCTTCTTGCAGCGTTAAGACCTGCAACAAAGCCGGAGGCACAGGACTCAACGTAGCCCTCAACTCCCGTCATCTGACCTGCAAAATAAAGATCGGGTCGCGCTTTCATCGAATAATCCGCACCGAGCATTCCGGGAGAATTGAGGAAGGTATTTCTGTGCATAACTCCGTAGCGGAGAAAGTCGGCGTTTTCAAGTCCGGGGATCATACGGAACACCCTTCTCTGCTCGGGGAACGTAAGATGAGTCTGGAAGCCTACGATATTGAACATAGTTCCCTCCGCATTTTCACGGCGGAGCTGAACCACGGCGTAGTATCCCTCCCCCGTTTCGGGATGATGGATACCGACGGGCTTCATAGGACCGAAGCGGAGAGTATCCTCTCCTCGGGACGCCATTACCTCAACGGGCATACAGCCCTCGAAGACCTTGAGACCCTCGCCCTCCTCGAAGTCGTGGAGCTTTGCCTGCTCCGCTGTGATAAGAGCATTATAGAACGCCTTATACTCCTCCTCGGTCATAGGGCAATTGATATAATCGGGAGTTCCCTTATCGTATCGGGATGCAAAGAAGGCCTTCGTCATATCGATGGTGGAAAAATCAACGATGGGAGCCGCCGCATCAAAAAAGGAAAGGCGGTTTCCGCCGACAAGCTCGGAGATCTTTCCGGCAAGGGCATCGCTTGTGAGAGGTCCCGTTGCGCAGACGCAGATCCCCTCCTCGGGAAGCTCTGTGACCTCTTCTTCAATGACCTCGATAAGGGGGCACTCGTTTATCTTTTTGGTAATATAGTCGGAAAACGCATAGCGGTCAACAGCAAGGCAGCCTCCTGCGGCAACTGCAGTTGCATCTGCCGCCTCCATAATAAGAGAGCCGAGACGGCGAAGCTCCTCTTTAAGAAGACCTACGCCCTGAGTTACGTCTGCTCCTCTGAGAGAGTTTGAGCATACGAGCTCCGCATATCCGTTATAGCTATGGGCGGGAGACTTCTTTTCGGGCTTCATTTCATAAAGCTTTACCGAAGCTCCCCTTTTTGCCGCCTGCCATGCCGCTTCGCATCCTGCAAGGCCTGCGCCGAGTACCTTTATTTCCATATTCACAAGCCTTTCCGAAAATTCTTCATAGGGGCAAAGCCCTGC
Source organism: Oscillospiraceae bacterium (assembly GCA_015063955.1). Lineage (GTDB taxonomy): Bacteria > Bacillota > Clostridia > Oscillospirales > CAG-272 > Avispirillum. The sequence goes on from SVTD01000001.1 coordinate 64,559, forward strand.
CCCTATGAGACAGTCAATTAGTTTTCTGCTTCTTCAGTCTTATGTGCATCCTTCTTGAAGGTGCAGCCTTCCTTCTTACAAACAAGCTGGTTTCTGCCCTTCTTTGAGAACAGCATACCGCCGCACTCGGGGCACTTCTCGTTCGTGGGCATATCCCAGGATGAGAAATTACACTCGGGATACTTTGAACAGCTATAGAAAACGGTTCTGTTTCTGCCGAACTTTGTAATGATCTCGCTGCCGCAATCGGGGCACTTAACGCCAAGCTCGCGAACCTTCTGCTTTGTAAACTTACATTCAGGGTACTTCACGCAGGCGTAGAAGGAGCCGAACTTACCTGTTCTGAGAACCATATCGCCTCCGCAGATCTCGCACTTGAAGGGCGCGATCTCCTGCTTTTTCTCAGGAGCCTCTACCTCTTTTTTCACAAGGGGCTTTGTGCTCTTGCAGGTGGGATAGTTGGGACAAGCTGCAAACTTTCCGAATCTGCCGTTCTTTACGATCATCTTACTGCCGCAAAGGTCGCAGATGATATCCGTCTCCTCAACGGGAATCTCGATATCGTCCTTGGATACAGACTCCATAGCGCGGTCAAGCTCTACCTTGAAGCCGTCGTAGAAGGAGTGAAGAACGCTGATCATTTCAGCCTCTCCGGCTTCTATTGAGTCAAGTCTGTCCTCCATTCCCGCTGTAAACTTATAGTCTACGATATCCGGGAAATGCTCAGACATAAGCTTTGTCGTTACCTCACCGAGAGGTGTGGGAACCAGGGATTTTCCGTCACGGGATACGTATCCGCGTGTTGTAATGATAGTAATGATAGGTGTATAAGTGGAGGGTCTGCCGATCCCCTTTTCCTCAAGGAACTTGATGAGAGAAGCCTCCGTATATCTTGCGGGGGGCTCTGTAAAGTGCTGTGTGCCCTCTACGGAGTGATTCTTGAGAACGTCGCCCTCGGAAACGGGAGGAAGCTTCTTGTTCTTATCCTCGTCCACCTCATCCTGAGACTCCTCGTATACTGCCATATAGCCGTTGAATTTAACGGTATATCCACGGGTGCGGAAGAGGTTTCCTGCGCAATCAAAGTCTGCAACCACAGTAGCAAGCTCTGCGCCCTCCATCTGGCTTGCGATGAATCTGTCCCAGATGAGCTTATAAAGTCTGTACTGATCTGTGGAGAGATGCTTCTTGACCTTCTGAGGATCGTGCTTGAGAGAAGAGGGACGGATCGCTTCGTGGGCATCCTGTGCAGTTGCCTTGGACTTATAGACACGGGGGTTTTCGGGGCAATACTTATCGCCGTATTTCTCAACGATATAGTCGCGTGCTGCGTTCTGAGCCTCCGTTGCGATTCTGAGAGAGTCTGTACGCATATAGGTGATAAGACCCTGCACGCCGCCGTCACTTCCGAGATTGATACCCTCGTAAAGCTCCTGCGCAACTCTCATAGTTCTCTGAGACTGGAAATTAAGCTTTCTTGATGCCTCCTGCTGGAGAGTGGAGGTGGTGAAAGGGGGAGCAGGTGACTTTACCTTCGTGCCCTTCTTTACCTCAACCGTTGTAAAGGGCTTGCCCTCAACTGCAGTACGGATTCTGTCGGCATCAGCACTGCAGGTAAGCTCTGCCTTTTCACGGGTTGCCGTGTCGCCGTAGTAGCGAACGCTGAAATATGCGCCCTTTTCAGTTTCAAGGATAGCCTCAACCGTCCAGTACTCCTGAGGATTGAAGGCGCGTATCTCGTTTTCTCTTTCAACGATGATCTTTGTTGCCGCAGACTGTACTCTTCCTGCGGAAAGGCCGCTCTTTACCTTCTTCCAAAGGAAGGGGGAAAGCTTATAGCCCACGATTCTGTCAAAGATTCTTCTGGTCTGCTGTGCGTTTACAAGATCCATATCGAGGCTTCTGGGGGCCTTGATAGCATCCTTTACCGCAGACTTTGTGATCTCATTAAAGGTAATTCTGTTGACCTTATCAACAGGAATACCGAGGGATACCGCAAGGTGCCAGGAGATCGCCTCGCCCTCACGGTCAGGGTCGGTTGCGAGGAATACGCGGTCTGCCTTCTTGGCTTCCTTCTTAAGCTCCTTGATAAGGTCGCCCTTTCCTCTGATATTTATATAGTGGGGCTCGAAATCGTTTTCTATATCGATACCCATGGTAGACTTGGGCAGATCGCGGACGTGGCCCTTGGATGCCACTACCTTATAGCTCTGCCCGAGATAGCTCTTTATAGTATTAGCTTTTGCAGGTGACTCAACTATTACAAGATTGGTCATTTTTTAATTCCCTTCAATAATAATATCAAAATTCATATTGCCAACAGTTCACTATTATATCACATTTTTTTTATTTTGCAACAGTTTTTTTATAACAATAGAATGTTTACAGTCCGTCGTCTTCCTCGGTGATGTAATCGGGTTCTCCGCCAAAGTCAGCCGCACGCTTGAGGTAGTAGCCTCCGGCGCCTGCCTCTACGGCTCCTGCGATCTCGAGAAGGGTCAGGGATACCATTACCTGAGAAAGCTCAAAGCCGCCCTCCGCTATCTCCTCACAGAGCATAGGCACGTCCGGCTTCATATAATCGAATATTCTTCTCTCCGTTTCTTCAAGAGAGTCAATATCCACTCTTACCTTAGCAGGCTTTTCCTCTTTCGGGAAGGGACTTTCACCCTTCTTTGGCTTTTTCTCTTTCTTCTCTTTCTTTTTGACAGGCGCTTCCTGTTCCTTTTCCTTCTTTTCCTTTTTCAGCTTTACGCCCTTTGAGCCGAGCTGAAGCTTCTCTGCAACCTCATCTGAGGATGCGTGAGGAACGGCACCGCCGAGAACCAGGGAATGAGGATATATGAATTCAAAATCTGAAAGGATATCCCTCGCATCTGTCACAGCCAGAGCGCCTTCCTTCAGAAGATAGTTCGTTGCCTCGCTGCCCTTTTCACCTATTCTGCCCGGAACTGCATACAACGCCTTTCCCTGATAGATAGCGTGCCGCGCAGTTATGAGTGAGCCGCTTTTTATACTGCCCTCAACTACGCAGACAGCCTGGGAAATACCGCTGATAATTCTGTTTCTTACGGGGAAATTATGACCGTTCGGAGAAACGCCCGGCGCATATTCTGTAATAACGGCACCCTTTTCCAAAACCTTCAGAAGAAGCCGTTCGTGCTGCTTTGGGTAGACGATATCTATACCGCAGCCGAGGACTGCAACGGTCTTACCGCCTGCCTCAACTGCTCCCGCCATTGCCATACCGTCAATTCCGAGGGCAAGCCCTGAAACGACGCAGGCACCGCAGTCTGCAAGCCCCGAGCCCAGATCGTAAGCAATATTCTTGCCGTATTCGCTCATTTCACGGGTACCCACCATGGCACAGCAAAGAGTATTATCAAAATCGGGAAGCTCTCCCAGAACGTAGAGCGCCATAGGAGCGTCCCGCAGGGAAAGAAGGCTTTTCGGATAATCCTTATCCGTTGGCACTATTACCTTTACACCGTTTGCATCGCACCATTCAAGAATTCCCACGATCTCGGAAAGATCCTTATATGCAAGGCGCGAAAGAAGCTTTTTGCTCGGCACGATACCGCTTTTCTCAAGCTCCTTTACAGACGCCTTATAAACGGCTTCTGCATCTCCGTATTCTCTGATAAGATTGACTGCAACCTTTGAGCCTGCTCCGGCCATTTGAGAAAGCCAGAGCCAATATCTTCTGTTATCCTTCATCATTTGCTCCCAAAGCCCTGTGCCCACATTATTACAGATGCCGCAATCGCGGCGTTAAGGCTTTCAGTTTTATCGGTCATGGGTATTTTAATAACGTCCGTACAGCCGCAAAGGGTCGCCTCGGAAACTCCGTGACCCTCGTTACCGATAACGATACAGTCAGAATCCAAAAGAAGCGATTCTCCCAGTGTGAGGGCGCTTTCTCCGAGAGCGGCGGCAATAACCCTTCTGCCCTCGCCCTTGAGAGTACCGATCACGCATGAGGATTCGGGCACCACCGTAAACTTCATTTTGAAGATCGCGCCCATAGTTGCGCGGACTGTCTTAGGATTATATATATCGGCACAGTCGGAAAGTATTACTCGGTCAAAGCCGAATGCCGCCGCACTTCTGATGACGGTGCCCACGTTTCCGGGGTCACGAACAGAGTCAAGCATTACTACCTTTTCACCGTCAAAGCCTTCGGTGCCGTTTTCTTCAATTTCAATTGCGAATACAACTCCGTCGGGCGTTGCATCCTGAGATATCTTTTCAAAAGCGCTTTCGGAAAGGACTATCACCTCGCCGCCGCTTTCCTCGCAAAGGGAAAGGAGCTCCTCACTCTTTTTCTCCTCGCTGATGACAGCATATCTGACATTACATCTGCCTACAGCCTCACGGCAGAGCTTTCTTCCCTCACAGAGATAAAGCCCCTCCGCCTCACGGTATTTTTTCTTCTCAAGACTTGCAAGAAGTCTGACTGTAGGGTTCGTTCTTGATGAAATATACGTATACATAGCTTTTCCTTTTTACGCAAAAGAACCCACGCGCACGATGCGCGAGGGTTCTGTGCATTTATAAATCAGAGGGCAGCCTTTGCCTTCTCTACGAGAGCTGCAAATGCAGCCTTATCCTCGATAGCGATCTGAGAAAGCATCTTACGGTTGAGGTTGATGCCTGCTCTCTTGAGGCCGCACATAAGCTGAGAATAGTTGATGCCGCAAACCTTTGCCTGAGCGCTGATACGAGCGATCCAAAGCTGACGGAACTCTCTCTTCTTCTGCTTTCTGCCGATGTAAGCGTAGTTACCGCTCTTCATTACGGCCTGCTTAGCCATCTTGAAGTGCTTGGACTTTGCGCCCCAGTAACCCTTCGCTGCCTTAAGTACCTTATTTCTTCTCTTGCGCGTCATCATAGCGCCTTTTACTCTTGCCATTTTTCTCTAGTCCTTTCTATCCGATAGTGATTGATATCCCCGGGGGATTACTTCATAATGAGTCTCTTAACGTTTGCTTCCATCGCAGGGCTGAGGATATCAGCGGAACGAAGGTGTCTCTTCTGCTTTGCTGTCTTGTTTGTGCTGAGGTTGTGGCGGTGTGCGCTGTGGTGCATCTTTACCTTACCTGTGCCGGTTACGGAAAAACGCTTCGCAGATGCCTTATGTGTCTTGATCTTTCCCATTGTTGTAAATCCTTTCGATTTGTATTTTGCGGCTCTTACCGCGGATTGTGAACTTATTCAGCTGCTTCGGGAGCAGTTTCTTCTGCCTTGGGAGCCTTCTCGGGCTTCTTTGCAGAACCCTTTACGGGCATGAGGAACATCATAAGCTGACGACCCTCGAGAGTAGGCTTCTTATCGAGAGTGGATACCTCAGAGCATACCTCTGCAAACTTCATCATTACCTCTTTACCGAGATCCTGGTGAGCCATTTCTCTACCCTTAAAACGAAGTGTTACGCGAACCTTGTTACCTTCATTCAGGAACTTGATGGCACGGCTTGCCATGGTGTCGAAGTCGTGCTTATCGATACGGCAGGAGAGATGAACCTCCTTGATAACGACAGTCTGCTGCTTCTTCTGCTGCTCCTTCTCTCTCTTATGCTGCTCGTAACGGTACTTACCGTAATCCATTGCGCGGCATACGGGAGGAGTCGCCTGAGGTGCGATACAAACAAGGTCTACGCCCTTTTCGTATGCATACTCCTTTGCCTCATCGAGGCTCTTGATACCCAGCTGGTCGCCGTTCTCATCAAGAAGTCTGACTTCCTTTGCGCGGATATCGTCATTGATAAAAAGCTCTTTAGCGCTTATAGTGAAGCACCCCCAAAAAGTTTGATGGCAATAAAAAAGTGCGGAATTATACTCCGCACAAAACTACCCCTGTTCGGGGATGATTTCTGTATCAAACCGATGCTCGCCCTTGCGGCACGGTGAGAACGGAGTACGTTCTTCTTCTTTTTGCTCAGTTAGTATACCATACCGCATCGGGCTTGTCAATAGCTTTTTGAAAGTTTTTTCTCTAATCTTTCAGCACTATATTTATCCGAATGACCCGCAATCCGGGTCACTCGGATAAAAAATAATCTTTTTACTCCCACAAAACCTCAACGTAACAGTCGTAGCAATAATCGTCGCTTCCCCAGTCGTAAAGCTCGCCGTATTCGCCGCAGCGGTCACAGTATCCGTGATCGGCATCATCGTCTTTGCTGTATTCATCGTAGCAGTCGCCGCAAAGGTTGTATCCGCCGTAGTAATACAGCTCTGCATATTCATGGCATGAATCGCAGTAATCATGCTCGGAGCAATCGTAGCAGAGTCCGTTCTCATCAAGGCTGCTGGATGTTTCACCGCAGTTTTCGCAGGTGTTTTCATCCTCCCATTCCTCAATTTTATTCTTGAACTCCTTTTTCTCTTCTTCCGTGATCTTTGTTTTATTCACGTCTGTGATCTCAACCGAAAGCTCAACAGAATACTCATCGTCATACATCTCAAGGAAGAGCTCGGAGACGTTTCTGTTTTTTACAGTAAAGGAAACATCGATCTCTACGCCTTTAAACTCGTCTATCATTTCCTCGACGTCTTCCTCATCGGCGTTTACCGCACCGGCTTCATCCGCAATTTCAACGATCTCCTCCAGAAGATCGTCAACGTCGGCGTTGAAGCTATAGGTATTTTTGTTCTTTTGGAATCCGAGATTCCTTCTGAGCCATTCCTCGTCTCTGAGGCAGTCCCCCATAAGCGTTTCAAAGAAAATCCCTACTCCGTCGCCGTCTATCGATTCATCCAGCTCAAGCTCATCTATTATATCGTCCCAGTCAAGCTCCTCGCCTTTGCGGAAATCACCGAAGAAATCGGTAGCATAGCTATTATCGATCTTCTCCGCATATGCATGATTTTCGCTGTAATAGTAAAGCTTTTTTCCGTCAATGATAGTCTCGCTGCCATCGTTTTCCATATGTACGACAAGCTTTTCTTCCTTTTCGTCGTAGAGGATACGCATTTCCATCTTTGCAGAATCCCTGCTGTCATCATATTTGGCTACGGTTTTAAACTCTGCAGTAAGGCTGTCTGAATTCAGCGTATTTTCCACAGCAGCTATAAGTGACCCGACAGGTCCCGAGGCAATTCCAAACCAATCCGTAAGAAGCCCTGCAACAATGACTGCGACCGTTACCGTCACAGCGATCGCCGCCGCAATAATACGGTGAAGACCCTTCTTTTCTCTGTGATCACTGCCCGAGGCAGAGCCCGCGTTCGTCTGAGCTTCCACCGTTTTTTCGGCTTGTACCTCAACGGTATCACCGTTATTGTATTCGTCCTGCATATATTCTCCTGTTTGATAATCTACCTTTCGATAGCTTATTTTACAGTTCAATTTAACATATTGCAAAGAAAAAGTCAATTACTTATCAAGCCTCCGAAGGGTATTCGTATTAACAAAGGGTCATAATCTTCAAATTTGTCACTTTCTCTTGATTTTTGCGAGCAATTATGTTAAAGTGTAAAAAGTAACTTTGATTTACAATTTTCGCCTGCAGGCAAGAAAGCGTGACAGTAATGGCTAAAAAAAGCTCCCCCCTTTTTCGCAGATCAATGAGCGGCTACAACAAGGAAGACGTTAACAATTACATTCTTTCCCTTAACCGAACAATAGAGGAGACCAGAAAGCATAACGAAAAAACTCTTGCTGATTACAACGAGCGTGCAGAGGATGCAGACAAACACATTTTAGAGCTCGAATCCGAGCTCATGGCAGAGAAAGAAAAGAATCAGCATCTTGAGAAAAGCCTTTGTGAGCTCAGCACCATCCGTTACGAATGCGAGGCAAAGGATGAAGAGCTGTCTTCCCTTCGTGCCCTCGTTGCACAGCTTGAAGAAAAGATCGCAGGATATGAAGCTCAGAGCGACGGAGAAAAGGAAAAGGCTGAGCACTACGACAGTCTTTGCTCAAAGGCAGGAGAGATACTGGTTATCGCCAGCTCCACGGCAGAGGATATACTTAACCGCGCAAATACGGAAGCATTAAAGATAGTCGGCGATGCAAACACAAAGAAGGATCTTATGCTCAAGACCTTCAGCGAATCTGTAGACGCCGCAGCTGACGATATCAACTCCTACATCAGAAGCGCTGTCGACCGCTGTGTAGTCAAGATCAACGAAAGCGTCAGAGAGGTTTCAAAAATGGCAGGAAGCAACGATCAGGCGCCTGCTGTAAAGAAGCCTAAAACCATCTTCATAAACAGCAACAAGTAAGATGAAGCCCGACAACAACATAGCAAAAGACCTTGGCAGAAGAATCAGAGAACGTCGAAAAAAGCTCGGCATTACGCAGGCACAGCTATGCGGCGACTATATGACCCGTAATATGCTGAGCCGCATCGAAACAGGCGATGCCAATCCGTCTCTTGAGACACTGCTGTTCATTTCCCAGAAGCTGAAGACACCTCCATCCTTCTTTCTCTGCAGAGACATCAAGGAAGAGGCAGAGTATACGAAGACCGTTCGTATAAAGGACGCCAGACGTATGCTCGGAACCGGACAGTACAGGAAATGTATCGATATATGCTCAGATCTCCCCTCCGACGATGACGAGGTATCATTCATAGTCGTAACTGCTGAGACCATGTGGGCGGCGAACGCCTTTGACAAGGGAGAGCTGAGGGAGGCTCTGCTGCATCTGGAAAACGCAAAAACAGCACTGCATCAAACCGTATATATGTACAGCGAGATGCTGTCTCAGATAAGATTTCTCAGCCATCTCATAACTTGTCTTTCAAAGGGAGAGGCTCCGAGCATCGAAAGCTTGCCCGTTATGGCGCCCGTTTTCTTCACAAAGGACAGGTTCCTTTACGTAATCGCTCTCGCCTCCGAGGAGTTCCCCAAAAATTGTCTGGGCAGCCAGAGTATTTACAGAACCCATCTTGAAGCGAAAGCTTTGATGAACGGTTCGAATTACTCCGAAGCTGCGCCCCTTCTTTCAAAGGTACGTAACGAAGCCCCCGACGCCTTTGCAAGATACTACGCTCTTCTGGATCTTGAGATATGCTCAGGCAAGCTTGACGATTATAAATCGGCTTATGAGTATGCCCGTCAGCGTATGGAGCTTCACGATAAATACTCAATCTGACCGTTTGCTCTCAGAATTGCAACGGTAATAAACGCTTCACGCCGGTGAGCGACCGTACCGCGTAAAACAAAAAGAAACACTCCTCTCGGAGTGTTTCTTTTTGTTTTACGCCACCTGATCCCAGGGGCTGTTTTCGTAGTCTGTGAAATCAAGCTGCTCGGGTGTTCCGTCTTCGTTCTGGAACGTGCTGGGTCTCATTTCGTATTTCTGAATGAGCTCGCACATTTCATCATAATTTGCAACGTATCCGTCAACGTTATTGCCGTTTTTGTACCAATCGGTATGAACTGCGGAAAGTCCCGTAAAGTCGCAGCAAACGAGAAGCTTTTCAAGAGCTTCAAGCTCTGATGCGTCCTTTGCAAGGGCGATAGCGCTGACTACAAGCTCTCTCATTTTTTCATAATTTGCGCAAAGATACTCCTCATCGTACATTTCCTGAGGATAGTTGAAGTTATTAAGATAGCATGTATCCATTGTTCCGGACACGTGATGCATCTCGAGATATTCGTAAATATACTCATATCCTGCGCCGTAGTAGATATAGAGATAATCCTTGAGGATCTGAGTATACTCCTCCCTCGTCATATCGGGATCGTAGATAAACTCACTTGCAAGGTGAGCTTTAAGGGACTCAAATCCGTAATTGCGTCCGCCGCACTCGAAATAGAAGCCGTCAACTCCGCACTCGTTGATGATGAAATCAAAGTCGTCGTAAAGCTTGAGAACGTTGGGACAGGGGGACATATAGAAAAGGAAGCTGGTAGGATAATACCAGAACCATATTTCGGCTCCCGCCTCGTGACAGTACTCCGTCCAGGCCTTGAGAGATTCAACTACGGCACTGTTGTGAAGCTTATGTATAAGAGGCTTATTTCCGTCGCAAAGGCCGGAATTTATGGGGTGATTGTTACATCCCTGACCGCAGAAGAAGATTATTACGTTTTCCTCGGGTCGGACGGTCTTGGGAATGGAATGGTCATAGATAATGGACATAAGCTTGAGGGTGGGATATTCGGGATAAAGCTTTTTTATATCACGCGCCGCACGGTTTGTCAGGTCGATATAAAGGCCTGAATAGCCCTCTGTTCTGTACTTTTTGGTACAGTTACGGCAGGAGCAATAGCCCTTCTGGTTATCTGCAATGGAGAAGGACATTGCGGAAATGTATGGCGTGAACTTCTGTCCTCTCTTTTCTATCATCGTGATGGTTCTGTCAAGGCCCAGCATAAGCTTTTCGTAATCGTCGTCACTTGTTGCGCAGGGCTGCCAGGGAGGGCTTGAGCCCCAATCGCTCTCCTCCTTCTGCTCGCCGGACTGCCAGCACTCGTACAGATGATCGTCATCGGTATAGGTGCCCGTTGCCATTCTCCAGTAGTAGCCAAAGGAGTGTGCATTAATAAATCGGGGGCCTGTAAGAGTACCCGTTCTCGTATCGTCCTCTGCACGGTAAAGCTGACTTCCGTTAAGCTTCTGAGGATAGAAATGATCCTCACATCCGCCGCCTCCGAAGTATGAGCCTGCCACCATTCTGAAGCTAAGCTCGGGAACAAAGCTCTCGCTCTCTCCCTCACATATCTCTACTCTTCTTGTTTCCCATATGAAGGTATAATAATCGGAATAGAAAACGAATCCTACTCTTTCAAGAAGATCGTAGGTGCAGTACATATTGCCGCGGGCAGTTCCGTAAATATTGAGATCTCCGTCCGTTACGTCGTACTTATAGCCTTCATATCCAAGTTCCTCGCCGAGCTCACAATCCAGAGCCACCATATTGTATACGATTGCGTGCTCCTTGGTACGGTTTTCGTCACCGTAGCAGATCTCAAGCTCGGCTCCCGTTGCAAGACCTATATAATACTGCATTCTTTCCGCTGCGTAATGAGCGTTATCCTCTCTTGTTGCATCCTCGGGAACAACGATGCAGAACTCATTTATATCATAGCCGCCGATAAGGAGCCTGTAAACGTTATGATCGCTTTCAAAATCTGACGTGCTCATTGCACCGGAAAGACACGCCTTCATATAATAGGAGTCCATTGCACTGATCTGTCCGTCAGCGTCAAGGTCACCTGATTCAACGTCACACACAGCCCCCGCGGCACCTGCAAGAGTTGCCTTAATGTTATAGGAGTCTATTGCATTTACGGTGCCGTCCTTATCAACGTCACCAACAGTATAGCCGTCATCCTCCTTAAGCTCGGCGGCATAGCTGCCGAACGCAAGGGACGTGCAAAGCATTGCACAGCAAAGCAATATGGCTAAAAGCTTTTTCATGATTCTTATCCTTTTATAATCACCAAGTTTTTATATTTGATCGAGAAGGCTGCAGGAATAATCGACGGTTTCGGGAACGATGAAGGAAGGAGCTCCGAAATGCATTCCGTTTTCTTTGACAAATCCGATCATCCATTCCATATTTTCTCTGTACTCGGCTCTCGTTTCTTCTGTGCCGTTTGCATACCAGCTGTCGTAAACTGCAGAAAGGCCGACAAAGTCACAGGTGCAAAGAAGGGTGTTCAGCCTGTATATATGATCGGCATCGTCAGTCATGGTCATTGCCTCAAGAAGGATCTCTCGCATCCTTCTGTAATTCTCCGTCAGATACTCAAAATCATACATATCGTCGCAAAGGCTGAAGTTATTCAGATAGCAATTATCCGTGTTTCCTGCCTCTGTCTGCATAAGGACGTACTGCCATACAAGCTCGTAGCCGTCGCCATAGTACATATAGAGGTAGTCCTTTGCCTCAGCGACAAACTCATCGTAGGTCATTGCAGGATTGTTCATTACCCTTACGGCAAGATATGCCTTCAGTGGCTCGAAGGCGTATTCTTCACCGCCGCCCTCGTAATAGAAACCGTCAACACCGCACTCGTTAATGACGAAGGTCGTATCGTAATATACGTTAAGAACGTTGGGACAGGGTGCGATGATGTTACGGTAGGTCACGGGATAATACCAGAACCATATCTCAGCACCGACGCTGTGGCACATTTCCGTCCAAGCCTTCAGAGCCTCCTCGGTGTATGCGTTTGTAAGCTTAGCGAGAACGGGGCCGTTATCACCGCAATCCTCGGGATGACCGAGATAATGGTTATTACAGCCCTGACCGCAGAAGAAGATTACTACGTTTTTCTCAGGTCTTACGGTTTCGGGGATAGTATGATCGTAGATGATGGACATGACCTTCATTCCGGGATATATCTCAACGATATCCCTTGCCGCGCGGTTAGTAAGGTCGATATACACGCCGGAATAGCCCTCTGTTCTTGACTTTCTGAAGCAGAAACGGCAGGAACAGTAGCCGGCAGTATTGTCACAGATGGAAAAGGACATACTTGAGGTCTCTCTTCTGAAAACGTGACCCCACTGCTGTATCATCGTCATAGTTCTTTTCATACCGAGGTAAAGAACGTCGTAATCACCGGACTTGGGATCGGCGCAGGGCTGCCAGGGCGGGATGGCCGCATAATCTGTTTCCTGCTGCTGATAGCCCGATTGATAGCATTCCTTAAGATGGTCATCGTCGGTATAGTTACCCGTTGCCATTCTCCAGTAATAGCCCATGGAATGAGCATTAATGAAGTGGGGGCCCGTCAGGGTTCCGTACTTCGTACCGTCGTGGGCATATAGCTGAGAGCCGTTGAGCTTATTGGGAAAAAAATGATAAACTGATCCTTCCTTTGAAAAGGTCTGACCTGCAAAGCGGTAGGAAAGACGTGGATGGACCTCTCCGCTTTCGCCCTCGGGTACGTGAACTGAGCGCACCTTCCATACGAAGGTCTCTCTGTCGCTGAAAAACTCAAAGCCTATTCTTTCGAGGAAATCGTATACCCAGTACATATTTCCGCGTCGGGTACCGTATACGTTAACGTCGCCGTCAGTGACGTCGTATCTGTAGCCCTCGATGCCAAGCTCCTTTCCAAGATCGGAAAGCTCGTCTACAGCGTTGAATACTACTGCGTGAGGAGCGCTTCTCTCCTCGTCTGAATAGCATATGTCAAGCTTTATACCGCAGGCATATTCTATATATTTTCTGAATTCCTTCGATGCGTAATCGACGTTATCCTCGCTCGTTGAGCCTGCGGGAATAACGATACAGAATTCGCTGATATCATAGCCGCCTACGGTAAGCCTGTAAAGACTTTTTTCAGAATCAAGCTCCTCGATCGCTACAGCTCCCGCAAGATACGCCTTCATATAATACGAATCTACTGCGGAAAGCTTACCGTCAGCATCAAGGTCTGCCGCCGAAGGGTCATACGAGGCTCCCTCGACGCCCGCAAGGCTTGCCTTTATCATATAAGAGTCAACAGCATTGACCTCTCCCGAGCCGTCAGCATCGCCGACTGTGAAGGTATCGTCGTATATGATCTCTCTTTCCCAGCCGAGGACGGTTACAGACAAGCATGAAAGGGTCATCAAAAGACATATCAGAACAGACAGTAATCTTTTCATATTCTCCTCCTTGAATAACAAAATCTATATACACATTAATTTTATCACAGCGTGATCTGACTGTCAATATTTTCTAAGTTTCAAATCAGTATGTTTTTGTTTAAAAATAACAAAAAAGCTATTGACAAACAGACTCTTTTGGCAGTATAATACTACCATGTTAAACCGATGATCAAGAGTAGTAGCGCATTATCGAAGCTTAAAGAGAGCCGCGGGCGGTGGAAAGCGGCAGCAGAGTTTTGCGTGAATGGACTTGTGAGGGCAGCCCGAACAAAGTAGGCGCTGACGGCTCTTTCCCGTTACAGAGAGACCGCATTATCCGTGCGTATTCCAAAGGTGGCTTATTTTACTTCTGTTCCTTCGGAACGGAAGTTTTTTGTTTATACGAGGTATTTTATGTATTATTCCGGCATCCGATGGTGACCCTGCAAGCTCACAAAACCGTCAAAAAAATCAACATAACTTACACAGGAGAACTAAAATGAAAAACTACAGAGATTTTGAAAACTATATAAAGCACTTCCCCACAGAAAACGGCTATTTCGGCGAATTCGGCGGCGCATTCCTGCCCCCCGAGCTTGAGCCTGCATTCCGTGAAGCAGACGACGCATACGAGGCCATCTGCCACTCCGCTCAGTTTATCAACGAGCTCAGAAGAATCAGAAAAGAATTTCAGGGCAGACCCACTCCCGTTTACCACTGCCAGAGACTTTCCGAGATGTTTTCAAACTGCCAGATATACCTGAAGCGTGAGGATCTTAACCACACGGGCGCTCACAAGCTGAATCACTGTATGGGCGAGGGTCTTCTTGCAAAATTCATGGGCAAGAAGAAGCTTATCGCAGAAACGGGCGCGGGCCAGCACGGTGTTGCTATCGCTACCGCTGCCGCATACTTCGGTATGGAATGTGACGTTTATATGGGCGAGGTGGATATCGCAAAGCAGCATCCCAACGTAATCCGTATGAAGATGCTGGGTGCAAACGTAATCCCCGTAACGCACGGTCTCAAGACTCTCAAGGAAGCGGTTGACGCGGCATTTGATGCATATCTCAAGGAATATAAGGATGCTATCTACTGTATCGGTTCAGCCCTTGGACCTCATCCCTTCCCCAAGATGGTTCGCGATTTCCAGTCTGTTATCGGATATGAGATGCGCGATCAGTTTATGGAAATGACAGGCATTATGCCTGATGCAGTATGCGCATCCGTAGGCGGCGGATCCAACTCCATCGGTACCTTCGTTCCCTTCCTTGCAGATCCCGTTGACATTATCGGAGTTGAGCCCCTCGGACGCGGAAGCGCTGTCGGAGATCACGCAGCTACCATGGCATACGGCACAAAGGGTAAGATCCACGGATTTGAGAGCTACGTTCTTCAGGACGAGAACGGCGATCCCCTCCCCGTTTACTCCATCGCATCCGGTCTTGACTACCCCGGTGTTGGCCCCGAGCACGCATATCTCAGAGACTCCGGAAGAGTTCGCTACGAGACCGTAAGCGACGAGGAGGCTATGGAGGCCTTCTTCCTTCTTTCCAGAAAAGAGGGTATCATCCCCGCAATCGAAAGCTCCCACGCAGTTGCATACGCCATCAGATACGCAAAGGAGCACAAGTCCGGCTCCATTCTCGTTACCCTCTCAGGACGCGGTGACAAGGATATCGACTACGTATACGAAAACTACGGCTGCGGCGAGAAGTTCAATATCAAATAAGGGGTATTTATGTTCGACTCTCTCGAAGCTCTCGGTCTGGGAGCTGAAACGATCAAGGTAGCGATCTGCTGAGATTCGATGAAAGAGGCTATCCGAAGCTTGAGGACGTTTCGATCTTTGCAAAAGCCGTTGCCTCCCAAATCGGCGGCTGCGGCACGGCTTACCACGAATCCATGTACGGGTTTATGAAGTACCATTCCTCATACCGGACAAAGGACGGCGTTGCCGTAAGAGAGCGCAACAAGGTGTATACTCACAAGGACTGCCTGGTTTACAGAAGGAGCGCCCTTAAAAACGCCAAAAAGCGGGAAAAAGCAGAGAAAAAGACCGCACCAAAGTCCCAAAAAACAAAGCCCGAAAACAAGTGGGAATAAGATTAAAAGAAATATTCCTTGGAGATCGGAGTGTTCTTCAAGGAATATTTCTTTTATATAGTATGCAAGCAAACAGGTGAACGTATGAATAATTTTGATAAAGATATGATTCCGGAGGAGCCTTCGTTTGATGACTGTGACCTTCTTTATGAAGATGACGGTCTTCTCCCGTGTGATGCTTCCGATGATAGCTTTATTTACAAATATCTCCCAAACGGATGTATCGCAGTGATAAAGGGGCCTGTTTTCAGCTACGCTCCGGTATCAGACGATTTTCCCGACGGTGTAACGACTATAGGCGACAGGTCCTTCAAGGGCTATGACCTTATGTCAATCGAAATACCCGACAGTGTAAAAGTCATAGGAGACGGCGCATTCAGCGAATGCAAAAATCTTACGGCAATTGAAATACCGAATGGCGTGACCAATATAGGCAATTACGCATTTTACGGCTGCTTAAAGCTCTCAAAAATCAAGCTTTCCGGTAATATTGAACACATCGGCAATAACGCTTTCAGCTACTGTACGTCTCTTACGTCAATTAAAATTCCGGACAGTATAACGGTTATGGGCGATTGTATTTTCAGAGAATGCTCCTCTCTTGTGTCAGTTGAAATTCCGGACAGTGTAACAAGCATAGGCAACGGCACGTTCTCGGGATGTACAAATCTTACTTCGATTACGCTCCCTCACAGCATATCAAGTATCGGAAACGGTGCTTTTTACGAATGCAGAAAGCTAAAAATAATAAAAATACCTGAAAGTGTAAAACGGATAGGAGAGCATGCGTTTTTCGGGTGTTACGCTCTGACGATCTGTGGATCTAAGGGCTCTGCGGCAGAAAAATACGCAATGAAAAACAACATTAAATTCATTGAAGAATAACAAAACGTGCTGATATCATCTGTTCAAAAAAGAATAAATACTTATTTAATTCCTTGAAAGCAGTTTTGCTTTCAAGGAATTTTTTATTGCTCGGTATCCTTCGGCTTTTCCTTGATCTTAACCTTTGCCAGGGGATTATGCTCCATGGCGGCCTCCATGCCGGAGTTTGATACGTGGGTATATATCTGGGTGGTATTGAGCTGCTCGTGGCCGAGAATGTCCTTGAGAACGCGGATATCCACGTCGCCCGACTGATACATGAGGGTTGCGGCAGTATGGCGAAGCTTATGGGTGGAATAATGCTTATATTCAAGCCCTGCCTCACCTAAGTATTTTTTCACCATCCATTGGACAGTCTTATTACTGATTCTTTTTCCGAGACGGGAGAGAAACAGGGCGTTTTCCTTCTCCTTTACTTCTCTTGTGGCAAGTCTGATTTTCAGATAATCGGAAAGAGCCTCTCTGCAGGCGGAATTGAGATATACTACTCTCTCCTTTGACCCCTTACCCATTACCCGAAGGCTCTTCATCTCACGGTCGATATCACCGAGATTTATGCCGCAAAGCTCTGAAAGTCGCATTCCGCAGTTGAGGAACAGGGTAAGGATACAAAAATCTCTTTCTCTCGTTTTGCTTTCGGGATCGTTTTTTACGGCGGAAAGAAGGTCTATGCTTTCGTCAACAGACAAGTGCTTCGGAAGCTGCTTTTTCTTTTTCGGGGACTCCATATCCTTTGCGGGATTGTTCTCGAAATAGTTTCGCTTGACCGTCATATACTTATAAAAGCTTCTTAGAGCTGAAAGCTTACGGGAGCGCGCCGCAGTTCCGTTTTGTCTGTCACCGAGGACGAAGGTGAGAAAATCAAAAATATCGTTTTTGCTGATGCCCTCGAAGAAGCCTCGGTCAAGATGGTCTATATTGACCTCCATAAGAGCTTCTGCATCAAGGGGAAGTCCGCCTCTCTTGGACACTATAAAACGGCAGAAGGTTCTCATATCGGAAAGATATTCGCTTACAGTCTTCTCGGAGCGGCCCTCAACGGTCAGCTTATAATGGGCAAACTCCTGCAGATCCGCAGGATAGCTATCGAAATCCTTTATCATACGAAAACCTCCTTTCTTTCTTGTATTATACTACATTCCCCTACAATTTCATAGACATTTTGTAAACTTTTTTCGCACCTACTTGAAAAGAATATGATATCTATGTAGAATAGAAACAATAACCTGATCGGAGTAATTATGAATACAGGATCCACAAGAAATTACCGTAAATATTCTTATAAGATTCCCCTGAGAAAGCTCATTCTTTCACAGTTCGGAGCGGCAATGCTGGGTATTATGACTTCAATGCCCACAATTTCCATATCCAGCGGACACACTCTTGATATTATCACATCGTCTCTTGCCGTTGCCTTCCTTCTTTATCTTCAGTACACAGCCATCTGGGATATTGCCGCTAAGGATAAGATAGCAATCGACGGAGGAAGACTCAGAGAGGATAAGCTCTTCGGCCTCAAGGCAGCTCTTTTTGCAAACATTCCCACGTATGCTCTTGCCGTTATCAGCATAGCCCTCAGAGGAATATACCTCCTCACTCATGCAGACTGGGTAGGCGCAATTTCAACGGCAACCTACGGAGCTGAGCTTCTGTGGAACTTTATGTATCACGGTTATCTCTCTCTTTTGATCCCGGGGCAGCCCGATTCCCCCATTTTCCTTGCATATCTTGCATCCTTCATTCTCATAACAGTCCCCTCTCTTATCACCTGCCTTATCGCATATAATCAGGGACTCAAGGGAAAGCGCATCCTCCCCGAAAAGAAAAAAGACTGATATATTACAAAGAACCTTGCAGGAATGCAAGGTTCTTTTTATTTACTTTTAAACCACGGTCTGTCGCTTGGGCGGCGGAGCTTTCTTTTCTTTTTCTTTGCACGGGCGATGCAGACGGGGTAGACCTCCTCGGCGCCGCCGCGCTTCAGTATTTTCGCTGCCGTATTTACCGTGGCTCCCGTGGTTATTATATCGTCCGCGATAATATACTTCCCCTTCGGAACAACGCCTTCCCTCAGCCTGTAGGAGGACTCGGCGTTTTCCATTCTTTCAAGGGAATTCAGGGATTTCTGCGCCCTCTCTCCCGTGTTTTCGAGAGTATTTTCAAGCTCAATTCCCGTATACCTTGAAATCAGCTGTGAGAGAACTCTTCCGTGATCAAATCCGTATTTTTTCTTTCGGCTGCTGCTTCTCGGCGGATAGGTTATTTTCCATTCCTCGGGCTTTTCTCCGTCAAGCATCATAGTTCTCAGTATCTGTGCCGACAGCTCTCTTGCACAAAGGCGTACAGCCGCGCGGTCATCGGAGGTCTTTACTGCGTAGACCAGCCTGAGCACCGCCTTATCGCGTGCCTTCTCCGAGCCGAATCTCTCGTAAAATGCAAGGGCTGTCATTCTGCGCTCGCCTATCATATCCGTATCAAGCATATGAAAGGTGCGGCAGGTGCATCCCCGTGCCGTCTTTTGGCAGACGGGGCATTTCTCCCGCCTTGCACTTTCCCACAGGGCGAGGCATTCAGGGCACAGCTCTCCCTCTTTCAGAAGAAGATCTCCGCAAACGGCACACTTCGGCGGAAAAAGCAGGCGGAGAAGATAAGAAAGCACGGCCGCAAATCTGTCGAGTATCGGTATCCTTTTCTTATCTTTCATTTTCTCGGAGCAGGGCGCAGAGGCCTGTGTATCGTGTGGTATGCATATCGTTATTCACCATAGTTTCAAGCACCTCTCTCTTTCCCACAAGAACGACCATTGCCGACGCTCGGGTAACGGCGGTATAAAGCAGATTTCTTGTAAGGAGCATAGGAGCACAGCTGTACAGGGGGATTATTACGCAGGGGTACTCACTGCCCTGACTTTTATGTACGGTTATTGCAAAGGCGTGCTCAAGCTCATCAAGGGTTGTGAAATCGTAATCGGAAACTCTGCCGTCAAAGCTGACGGTCAAGGTCTCATCCGACGGGGAGATAGCTTCAACGCTTCCTATATCGCCGTTAAAAACGCCGTAGCCCTCGTAGCCGTCCTTTATCCATTCCGTATCGTAGTTATTCTTTATCTGCATCACGCGGTCACCCTCCCTGAGGATAATGCCGTGAGCCTGTCTTTCAAGCTTTTGGCGATTTGGAGGATTAAGCGTTGCCTGCAGGAGCATATTAAGGCTTTCCGTTCCTGCCGCACCCTTTCTTGAGGGAGTTATTACCTGGATACCTGCCGCCAGCTCCTCGCCGTAAGCCTTCGGAAGTCTGTTTGCCACGAGATCGGCAACGGTATGGGCGATCTCGGTATCCGTTCTTCTTTGAAGGAAAAAGAAATCCTTTGATCTGTTATCTATTACAGGCACCCTGCCCTCGTTTATAAGATGGGCGTTTGTGATGATCCTGCTTTCCTCTGACTGGCGGAATACCTCCGTCAGGCAGACTGTTCGGAATATGCGGGAATCTATAAGATCGGCAAGGACGTTTCCCGCTCCCACGGAGGGGAGCTGATCGCGGTCACCGATAAATATTATCCTCGCTCCCGGCTTCAGGGCCTTCAGGAGGGCATCGAGAAGAAGAGTATCAAGCATGGAGGACTCGTCCACGATAACGACGTCCTCATCAAGATAGCAGCCCTCGTTTCTGAGGAATCGGGGCTCTCTTTCATCCGAGTGCTCCATTTCCAGAAGTCGGTGAACGGTCTTCGCCTCGCATCCCGCAGATTCGCTGACTCGCTTTGCGGCCCTTCCCGTAGGGGCGGAAAGTGCAACGTCAAGTCCTATTGATTCAAAAATTGATATAAGGCCCTTTATGATGGTGGTCTTACCCGTACCGGGGCCTCCCGTCAGTATCATAACACCGCCGCCCAGGGCTGATGCGATAGCCTCTCGCTGGAGGGCGGCGTATTTAATGCCTGATTCCATTTCAACTCTTGTGATAAATCCGGAAATATCGCCGGGATCGATACGGGGACAGGAGAGATCCACTCTTCTGAGCTTTGATGCGCAAAAGCTTTCGGCCTTACGGTAACGGGCAAGATAGACGTATTTTTCCGCCCCTCTCGCGCTTTCGAAAAGCTTTCCCAGAGTTACGCCCATCTCTATTCCTTCGGCTATCTTTGATTCCTCAAGGGAAAGGACTCTTGCAGCCTCCGATATGAGCATCCCCTCGGGCAGGCAGGTATGGCCTGCATTATGGGCGGCGTTTTCAAGAGTATAATTGATTCCCGCAAGGATACGGGCAGGGCAATCCTTTTCGATTCCGAAGGACTCGGCTACACCGTCAGCCGTCCTGAATCCTATCCCGCTGAAGGCATCGCAAAGGCTGTAGGGATTATTGCGGATGCGGTCAACCGCGCTGCCTCCCCATTTTTTATATATCTTCATTGAGGTAGCGCTGCCGAAAAAGTCGGCACAGAACATCATAACGTTACGTGCGCCTGACATTTCGATAAAGCTTGAATTTATATCAGCAGCCTTCCTTGGGGTGATCCCCGGGATCTCTGCCAGCCACTCGTGATGGTTTTCGATAACGTCAAAGGTATCCTCGCCGAAGCGGTCAACTATCTTCTTCGCCGTCTTCGGCCCGATGCCCTTGACCGTGCCCGATGCAAGATACCTGAGTATATCACCCTCTCCCGTGGGGAGAGTTTTTTCGTACATATCCACCTTAAACTGCTTTCCGTAGGTGGGGTGATTCGTCCATTTACCTGCGCAAGTTACGGTATCGCCCTCGCAGATATAGGGCATGGTGCCCACAAGGACTACGGGAAATCCGTTTTCGTCCTCTATCTCGCAGACCGTGTATCCCGTTTCATCGGACTGAAAAATAACGGAGTCCACCGTACCGCAGACCGTTTCCTTTTCTTCGCTGAACATATGGCAGACTCCTTTCAATAGCTTTTTATATTTTAACTCTTTTCCCGTTCTTTGTCAATCGCATTGCGCCTTTTAAAGTATCTTAATACCTTTTTTGTCATCCTCCATATTTCAAGAGCGGCGCAGTAGAGTCCGAACAGAAAAAAGACACTTACGAATATTTCAAGAAACAGTGCCATAAGCTTTCCTCCTTCTGTAATACAGTATATGCGGGAATTTTTGAAGAGGACATTTCAATATTAATCGATTCT
Organism: Oscillospiraceae bacterium; assembly: GCA_015063955.1. Classification (GTDB taxonomy): domain Bacteria; phylum Bacillota; class Clostridia; order Oscillospirales; family CAG-272; genus Avispirillum. The sequence continues at coordinate 86,247 of SVTD01000001.1, forward strand.
TAATGATTCTGCCTCTTTCAAATTCATCAAATGGGCTGTATAATTAACTCAGAAAATACAGGAGGCGCCTATGTACAACATTCTTATCTGCGATGACGACCGCGACATCGTCAACGCGCTGAAAATATATCTTACCGATCCCGACCACCGTCTTTTTGATGCATCGGACGGTGCCGAGGCACTTTCCGTCATTGAAAAAGAGGATATACATCTCGTGCTGATGGATATTATGATGCCCGTGATGGACGGTATATCTGCAATGGTAAAGCTACGCGAGCGGACCAACGTTCCCGTAATACTGATAACGGCAAAAAGCGAGGAGAGCGACATAATCCTCGGCCTGAACGTTGGAGCAGACGATTATATCACAAAGCCCTTTAACCCCGTTGAGGTCTCGGCAAGAGTGCGCTCCTGTCTTCGCCGTTATATGCAGCTTGGCTCAGGAAAGCAAAAGCCGGAAACGCTTACAGTTGGTTCAATTGAGCTTTGCGATACAACGAAGACTGTGACCGTTGACGGCGATGCCGTTTCGCTGACCCCAACGGAATACGAGATACTGAAGCTTCTTATGTCAGACCCCGGCAGAGTCTACTCCCCGAAGGAAATATACAGAAGCATCTGGCGCGAAAATCCCCTTACGGCAGACAATACCATTGCAGTTCACGTAAGGCATCTCAGGGAGAAGATAGAGATAACCCCCGCAGAGCCGAGATACCTGAAGGCTGTCTGGGGACACGGGTATATGATTCAAGGATAACGCCTTCAGCGTTATCCTTGCGTGATGCATTTGCCTTCGGCAAACGTGATGCATCCTTCGGACGTGATGCTCGCTTTCAGCGAGTGATGTTTGCGCTATGCGCAAGTGTAGGTGGAAATCGCGTTTCGCGATTTCATTAATATGAAAGGAGTTAATTAATGAAACAGTGGATAAAAAGCCTGCCCTGCAAGATCATTTGCTTTATTCTTTGCATCGTTTCTCTCAGCGTTACGGTGGCCTGCGTCGTTGGGGCGGCATTTATGATAGCGGGAGAATTCTACAGGCTGCCAAAGGAATACGTAAAAGAATCTGTATTTGAGGATATGCTGAGGAGTGAATCAAACAATATTCTCTGGCACCACATCGGAGACGGAGAATACCATTATTATTCAGTCTACGACTACGACCCCACCATTACAAACGTGCGATATACCGTTATGTCACCAAACGGTGAGACGGTTGGAACAAACACATATACCGATAGCCCGGACTTCAGCTTCAAATGGATCTTTTATAAGGACAGTGACGGTAATTACACTGAGATCGACTATTATTTCAAGGGTGCCGAAAACATAGAAAACGCTGATATATACACGGTAAATATGTCAGTTGATAAAGAGCTTTTCGTAAAGGATCAGTACTTTTTCTATACCTGTTGATCGACGTCACCTACTCACTTCTCTACTGGGTCTATCCCATAGGGCTTCTTTCCCTTGCCCTTTCCGTAGCCTGCTTTATTATTCTGATGTGCTCGTCGGGAAGACGCCCCGACAGAGACGGAGTCTTCCCCGGAATATTCAATAAGGTGCCCATCGATCTGTTTTTGGCACTCCTTGCAGGCGGGATCATCCTGCTCTTCTGGCTGATATGGGAGGTATGGTACACGGGTGAGATTGTCGGCGCCATACTCACGGGTATTCTCACGGTAATTTCGGTTAACGTCGCTCTCGGTCTTTGTATGAGCATTGCGGCAAGGATAAAAGAAAAAACCCTTCTTTCAAACACTCTGATCTGGATCGTACTCAAGCTTTTCGCACGATTCTTTAAGCTTTTGGGAAAAGCACTTTCTGCCCTTACGGGCGCGATACCCGTTATATGGAAGGCTGTTTTGGCCATCATATGCAATTTTTCAATAGATATTTTTCTCCTTATGATGGCATACAGCTGGGACGAGGTGGCATTCTTTTTATGGTCAGTAAAGACCGCTCTGCTCCTTCCCTTCCTTCTTTACGGAGCCGTTATGCTCACAAGACTTGAAAAAGGAGGAAAGGCCATTGCACAGGGGGATCTTTCCTACCGTGTCAGCACCGCACATATGATTGGAGGCTTCAAGCGTCACGGCAATGATCTGAACAGCATTTCCGACGGAATGACGAAGGCAGTGGAGGAACGGCTGAAAAGCGAGCGGATGAAAACGGAGCTTATTACGAACGTTTCTCACGATATAAAAACTCCCATCACGTCAATAATCAATTACTCCTCCCTGATTGCAGAGGAGGAATGCAACTGCGAAAAGCACCGCGAATACTCCGAGGTGCTTATCAGAAAATCAGAGCATCTGAAAAGACTTCTTTCGGACCTCGTTGAGGTATCAAAGGCATCTACGGGAAATCTTGACGTGGAGCCCGTCCCCTGTGACGGAGCAGTTCTCCTTTCACAGGTGGCAGGAGAATTTGAGGATCTATGCAAAAACGCCTCCCTTGAGCTGATATGCTCGTATCCATCCACGCCCGTTTCTATAATGGCAGACCCGAAAAAGATATGGCGCGTGTTTGAAAATCTCATGGGAAACGCCTGCAAATACTCACTCCCCGGCTCGAGAGTATATCTCAGCCTTGAATCAGACGGTGCGAAAGCATCCTTCATTATCAGGAACACCTCAAAGGCTCCCATTGCAGCCACAGCAGATGAGCTTTGCTCCCGATTTGTCAGAGGAGATTCCTCAAGGACCACGGAAGGAAACGGCCTCGGCCTTTCCATTGCCCAAAGTCTGACCGAGCTTCAGGGCGGCAAAATGGACGTCACCGTTGACGGCGATCTTTTCAAGGTCGTTATCACCTTCCCGAATATATGAAAATGGGGCTGTCGGTGAGTTAAATTTGCAGCGAACGCCACCTTCGTCGTCATCCTGAGCGTAGTAAAATACCACAGTGTGGTGTTTTACGTAGTCGAACCCAGTGCGAATATAAAGAAAGCTTAATCGTGTGTCAGCTTATTCGCACCAACTTCGCTGAAAGCGAAGTCAGCGTACAATTTGCATCCAAAGATGGACGGCGCCGTAAGGCGGGATCTGCGGAAAGGTGAACACTATTGTTAGCTTTTTCGTAGATCCTGCCCCTGCGGGGCACCACCCTAAGGGGTGGTTCGACTACAGAAATATCCCACCGGGATATTTCTTCCGCTCAGGATGACGACGAAGGTAGCGTTCGCTACATAATTAACTCCCCGACAAACCCGAATTTGAAGTTTTGATTCGTGTGCTGATGGGCGGCGGGCAAGGGTCTGCCCGCCCTACGGGGTACCTGTCAACAGTCCGACAAACCCGAATTTGAAGGTTTGGTTCGCGTGCTGATAAAAGGACCGTCGAGGACGCCGGTCCCTACAATACACCAATATCGTCCCACCGACAAATCCGAATTTATACCCATCCCTTTTCAAAGTTTTTTGAGAGTGCAGAGGACTTTTTTTCAAAAAAGTCCTTTGCATCAACTCACCGATAAACCCGAATTTTTAGGGGAGTAAAAAACCAAAGGTGCTGTCGCAAGGCTTGCGACAGCACCTTTGGTTTATTCAATCTCTCTTACGTATATTATCTTAAAGTCTTCCTCGCTATCCTCGTTTTCTATGCATATTTCGGCTTTTCGGTATATTGAACCGCCGATATCGTGGTAAAATGCATAAATTGCAGTGCTTTTGTTGCCGTCCACAGTATGGTTTTTCATAGCAACGCTCATCATACCTCTTCCATCGGGGCGAAGAAGATAACAGTCCTCATTTTCGGGATCGGTGTATTCCGATTCGGATCCATCCACCTTAACTGAAAAATGCTTTTCGATCTCGGCGTTTACTAACTCCTTCGGAATGCTGATCTCATACAACAAATTCTCATCCCTACCCGTTCTGTACTGCTCAAGATGCTCGTAAAGCTCGTAGGAATTGTTTTCATCCCTCATTTTAAAAATAGTGAAATAATCAATCAGCTCGTCAACGGATACGGTATCCCCCTCTTCAAAGGTAATATCGCTTGAGAGAAAATACTTGTGTGCAGAAAGGTTATCGGGATACTCCCACTCTTCACCGTTTATATATCCATACTCAGTTTCAGCAGCATTGAATATATCGATCTCAGTACCGGATCCGAGCGGATAAATGCTTTTTCCCTCAACGGGATGCTCGATCTTTTCAGTCAGCTTACCGTTCTCATCGTACTTATATTCAGACCAGGAAACAGTCTTGCCGGAATCGTATATAACGTTATGAACCATGCCGTGCTCACCGTAGCATTTCAATGAGGAAGGGAGACCGAGCTCGTCATGCTCTACATAGCGCACTATATAACTTCTTCCTACTCCGTTCTCACTGTAGGAACAGTAAAACACGCGCCTGCCGTCCTCGCGGTATGCCGTTTCATAGTTCTTCAGCTCGCCAAAATACGTGCTTTCATATATGATCTCAACGTTTCCCTTATCATCGTATTCCGTGTGCTTGATGTTTGTGGAATCGGTATAGGAACCGTAAGTATATTCATATTTCTCAATCAAAACACCGTCGCCGTTATAATATAGTCTCTGGGCTACGCCTTGCTCGCCTGTCTTCGTAACCTCGCTCAGAGTACCGTCATCATAGTACTTGTGCTCCGTTGTAAGGAATACCTTGCCATCCTCGGCATAATCGATCTTGAGCTCTTCATTTCCGTCATCGTTATAGTTCGTTCTTTGTACTGTCAGACCGTCCGAACCGTACGTAAACTTCTTTTCGATAACACCGTCGTCGGAATAAACCGTCTTATATTTCAATGTCTTTCCGTTTTCATATTCGTAATCGCAAATAAGGCTATCCTCGGCATTCTTCTCGATCCGCTTTTCGAGAACGCCGTCATTGGCGTAGACGTATTCGTATTTGCAATACACCTTCTCGCCCTCAAAAACCGTAGCCGATGCGGGAAGTCCCTCCGAGTTATACTCATACTCCACGTTTGCCGCAGGATAAATATCGGGAGAGAGCTTCCCTGTCTTCTCCTGCTTTTCGTTTTGGCAGGAAGTAAGGAAAAGCACCGAAGAAAGCAAAACAATTGCTATAACCGAAATATGCGTAGATTTTGCAGGTTTCATCAATACTCCTCCCGTCATTTCTTTATTCTTCAACAACGTAAGCTCCGGCTATCATTGCCTTCAAAAGATTGGAATCTATGGCATTGAGACATCTGTCTTCATTGATATCGCCGTTAAGCATATCAATATCCTTGCAGATGCCTGCCATGAATTGCTTTGCAAAATTCGAATCGATGGCGTTGATCTGTCCATCTCCGTTAAGATCTCCGTAGGTGACTGCCATACTGCAATGCACGTCTACTATATTTAACACCTCATTCATTGAACCGATGGAGAGCCGCTTCCAATCAGCGATAACAGAGCCGTAATATACGTCGGTAAGCTTTTTGCAATTGCTGAAGGCTCCCTCTCCGATAGCTGTAAGCGTTGAAGGCACCGTAACCTCTGTAAGAGCAGTGCACTGTGCAAAGGCATAGGGCGCTATCACTGTGATCCCCTCTGGAAGAACAACGTTCAAAAGATTGGTGCATCCCTTGAAGGCATAGTCCTTGATCTTTGTCACTGACGCAGGGATTTCGATATATTCTATCGCCGAACAGTTTTCAAATGCGCTGAACTCTATAGACTTAACGTTTTGGGAAAGCTTGACCTCACCGAGAGCCGTGCAACCGTAAAACGCTGATGCTCCGATACAGGTAACAGTCGAAGGAACCGTTATTTTTTTAAGAGAGGAACAGCCGTAGAACGTAAAGGGCTCTATTGAAGTCATTGCTATGCTTTTTGGGAATACGACCTCTGAAATACCCTTACATCCGAAAAAGGCTTCTGCCGCTACCGTTTTTGTTTTGTCCTTTATTTCAAACGTGCCTTCATATGACTGATCTACGTCAACGAGATGATTTCCGATATAGAGAGCAGCTCCATCCCTGTTAGTGCTGTCTGCAACGTATGCTGTATCGGCAAAAGCACCCTGACCTATACTGCAAATGCTGTCGGGAAGAACGATTTCTGAAAGAGAGCTGCATCCTGCAAAAGCACGGTATCCTACGGTATTTACTCCGTTTGCGATCTCAACGGATGTAAGGAGCGTTGCCCCCTCAAAGGCACTCTGTCCGATCACTTCAACGCTTCCCGGGATATAAAGGCTGTCTATCATGACCCACTGAAATGCACCGGAGCCGATATACTCAACCTTATCGGGAATCACAAGGCTGCCAAGCTCCAGGGACGAGCACTGGAAAAAGGCGTTATCTCCGACATATTCAAGATCTGCAGGAAGCTCTATGCCGTTAAGCTTTTTACAGCTCATAAACGCATTTGCCGATATTTCTGTTATGCTGTCCGGCAAATTGATGCTTTTGAGAGACGTACAGTATGAGAAAGCTCCGTCACCGACGGTCTTAACACCCTCAGGCAGAACCACGTTTTCTATGGCAGAGCAATTTGAGAACGCTCCGGAAAGGATATGCTCCGTTCCCTCGCGAACCTCAAAGGTACCTGACACCGATCTGTCGACCTGAGCGAGCTTATTTCCGATATAAAGAGCATTGCCGTCCCAATTCGATCTGTCCTGCATCCATGCTGTACCGTTGAACGCACTTACAGGTATATCGGCAACACAGTCTTCTGAGATTATCAGCTCGGAGAGCGCGCTGCAATGCTCGAAGGCACCGTCTCCCATATGCTCAAGGCTTGCGGGTAAGGTAACTCTTTTAACAAAGCTACAAGCTATAAAAGCACTGTTTCCGATAATCTTTACCCCTTCGGGAATAATTATTTCACTTATGCCGGAGCAGGAATAAAAAGCAAGCTCCTTTATTTCCCTGAGCGTTGAGGGCAGGCGGATCTCGGTAATACCGTAACATCCGAAGAAGGCTTCGTTGTTTATTACTGCAACTCCCTCGGGGATCTCTAACTTTTTAATGCCGGAGCAGCCGGAAAAGGCGTATGCACCTATACTTCTGAGAGTAGACGGCATATCAACGCTTTTCATACCCCCACAGTTCAGGAAAGCGCTCTCACCTATACTGTCAAGTCCCTCAGAGAGAGTCACCGAAGGGATGGAGGAGCATCCCTCGAAAGCACTCTCACCTATCTCCGATACCTTTGAGGATACTGCTACGGCACTATTTAAGGCGCTGCAATAAAGGAATGCCTTACTGCCGATATACTCGAGATTTTCGGGAAGGATGACGGTGCTGAGAGAATAACAGTTTTCAAAAGCACTGTCACCAATGGAAACGAGGCTTTCGGGAAGGATGACCTCAGTGACGCTTCTGCAGTTATAGAATGCCTTTCCGCCGATTATTCTGGTTCCTTCCTTTACGGTTACGGTACCGCCTGTTCCCTCTCTTCTTCCAATGAAGCAGCTGCCGATATAAAGAGAGCTGTTTGCCCAGTTATCAGAGTCATTCCAATACTGTGTTGAATAAAAAGCCTGGGGACCGATGACCTTTACGCTGTCGGGAATAGTAATATTTCCGTATGAGCTGCAGCCAAAAAACGCCTGCTCTCCGACAGTCTCAAGGCTGTTTGGCATTGAAACCTTGCTCAGTGCCGTACAGTACCCGAATGCATTCTCACCGATAGCAACGACTCCATTCGGAATGACAACGCTCTTTATCTTCGCATTCTGATAAAAAGCATATTCGCCGATCTCCACCACCGGGAATCCGTCGATCTTTTCGGGGATAACGACGTCAGTGCTGACTCCGATATAACCCGTAACGGTTGCATTCAACGTTTTTCTGTCAACAGAATAAACGAAATCGCTTTCAGCGTTAACGGAAAAAACGGAAATTGCCGAAAGCACTACGATCATTGCCATGACAACTGCAAAAATACGCTTTTTCATATTCTTAACCTTCTTTCTCAAATATGCGTTAATACTTTTTTTGTTTCTTGGTTTTCTTTTGTCAACTATACTTTACCACAAAAAATTACACTTGTCAATAGTTGCCAATTAAATAAACAAAAAAATAAAAATGAATGATTCCGTTTGAGACGGGACGCAACGGGCACTTCTTTGGTTGATTCTGCCGGGGGTCGGTTTATTCAACTGTATAGCAGGTGCTTTTTTGCAATTTTACCAAATAGGTGTTGACTTATTTCATATTTGTTATATAATTAGATTGTATCAAAATGCGGCAGGGCGTCTTTTGCCGCAAGTAATATATTGAAAAGAGGTTTTTCCTATGAGCAAGAACTGGGCAAGCGTTGATCTTGCAAACGTTCCCAACATCGTGTCCGAAACCGTTCCC
>SVTD01000046.1 GCA_015063955.1 Oscillospiraceae bacterium
CGATAAACCCTAATTTACCCATCCCTTTTTGAAGTTTTTTGAGAGTGCAGAGGACTTTTTTACAAAAAAGTCCTTTGCGTCTTCCTCACCGATAAACCCGAATTTACCTATCCTTTTTTAAGTTTTTTGGAGTGCAGAACCTTTTTTTCAAAAAAGGTTTTGCGTCTCCGTTCCCCCTCACAGACAAGCAAAAAAAGAGCAGTCGAAGAGACTGCTCTTTTTTTTCAGAACTTGAAGCTTCCGCCGCCGTGGCTTCTTCCGGAGGAAGAGGTGTGGGTGCGGGAGCCGCCGTTGTCCTTGGGTTTTGGGGTTCGTGTTACTCGTGTGTACAGGAACAGATCCCGGGACTGGGTAACGTTCATGCTGCCTTTTTTAACGTATTCCGAAGCGGAATCGTTGAAATGAACGGATTTGAGGTTACCCTTCATTATCAGAGTAACCACGAAAGCAATTACGAGTCCGACTATAAGCGAAAGAACGATGCTCTTGAATACGTTGAAGGGCTCCTTGGGGAGATCCTCGTAATCAAAGGGGTCTCCGTCCTCTGCCATGGTGATGTATTCATCGCACTGAAGAGCAAAGGTCTCAAATGCCTCCGCATAATCACCGTCGGAAAGAAGAGGAGAAATTTCTTCAAATATGGTTTCAAGAGCCGCATCCGTAATGGAAGTGATCCCGTATCCGCTTGTGGAGATATGTCCGTCGCCGCTTTCGGGGCAGATGAGAAGGAGGACTCCGTCACTGCTGTAGTCGTTGTAATCGTAATAATCGTCGGCGTAATCCTCGGGCCATTCTCCGTCAAGGCTTTCCACAGTCAGAACAACGATATCCATATCGTGCTCATCGCTGACGTCTTCAAGGGTCTCGAGAAGCATTTCCTCCTCAAAGCTGTTAAGAACGTCGGCTTCGTCCACAAGGAGAGGCATATCGCTTCTTGCGAAGGTGCCGATGCAGAGAAGGGATGCGAGGATCACGGTCAAGACAAGACTAAATATTTTTTTCATCGTTGCCTCCTTACATAAGCCACCAGAGATAGGAAAGGGCAAATATAGCCGCGCCGATAACGGCGGTGAGGCCGAGAAGCCATTTCGTATACGCTGATTTGTCAAGAGGCAGATCGCCAACGAACTTTCCTGTCTGGCCGTTCATTGCGAAGGTGTACTTCTTATCCTTCCAGGATGTGTTGAGAAGCCATACGGGGAAAAGAGCATATTTTGCCTTTCCTTCGCTGAAGCGAACGGAGCTGTGCTCGGGTACGACGGTTGCGTAGCCCTGAACCGTTTGCGCAAAGGCATCCTCCGTACTTTTTTTGATACGGGCGTTTGCGCGGTCAATGCTTTCCTCGGAGCTGACGTCATATCTGTCGGCAAAGTATCCTGCCAGATATGCCGTCTGAAAATCCACAGCCTCGGAAAAATCGAAGGGCTCGATGGACTCCATCATAGCGTCATCCATTTTTGAGGAGCCATCCACGGGGACGTTCTCAAATTCGAGGGTGCCGGCTCTTGAGATCGAGAAGAAGCTGGTTTCCGTATAGTTGTAATTGCTGTCGCTCCACATACGGACTCGGGTAGCCTTGTAGCGAATGCTTGCATCCGCTCCCGTATCGTAGAGCCAGAAGGGAACGTAAAGGCCCTTGATCTCATCCAGATGGTTTTCATCCTTGAAGACTTTGGGGAGGAATATTTTGTTCTTATAATGCTTTTTTAAAGCTTCCTTTGCGGCTTTCTTGTCAAGCTTGAAGGGAATTACCCAGTCAGGCTTAAGATCGCCGGAAAGCTGTCCTGTCATAACGACGGGGTTGCCACAGAAGGGGCAGGAGGTAGCAGCGGTTGTAGCATCGCCGACTATCTCGCCGCCGCAGGATTTGCAGACGTAGGAGCGAAGACCGTTCTCCTCACCCTCCTGCCATTCGCCTCCGGCCTTGGAATCCCAGGACATTTCATCGTCTGCATCGTTTTGAAGGTCTTCGTCGTAGGACCTGAGTATTTCAGGCTCGAATTCCGTATCGCAATAGGGGCACTTGAGCTTCTGTAGAGTTGCATCAAAGGCTATGGCTCCGCCGCAACACGGACATTTATATTCTTTGAGAGCAGCCATATCAAAAAGCCTTTCTTATTTAGCGTCGTTTTCGTTGAAGATGTCTCCGCATTCGGGGCAGAACTTGGGAGGATTCTTGGGGTCTGCAGGCTCCCAGCCGCACTTATCGCAGCGGTAGAGAGGAGCGCCCGCAGGCTTCTTTGAGCCGCAGTTCTGGCAGAACTTACCCTTGTTTACTGTTCCGCAGGAGCAGGTCCAGCCGTCAGCATCTGCAGGCTTCGGTGATCCGCATTCGGGACAGAACTTGCCTGTTGCTACAGCACCGCAGGAGCACTTCCAGCCGCCCTCTGCCTTGGGCTCGGGCTTCTTCTGACCGCACTCGGGGCAGAATTTACCTGTAGCTACAGCACCGCAAGAGCACTTCCAACCGTCCTGTGCAGGAGCGGGAGCAGGTGCTGCAGCCTGCTGCTGCTGACCCATAGCGAAAAGATTCTGAGCGTTCATACCGCCGCCTGCGTTCATAGCCATACCCATACCCATAAAGCCTGTCATTGCGCCGGCTTCGTTGGATGCAGCGGCCTTCATAGCGTCAGCCTGAGCGCCTACGAGAGTTGCAGCTGCCATTGTGGGATCGCGCATGATAGCGGTTCTCTGAGCCTGCTTGATCATCTCGGCATCCTCTTCGGGAAGAGTTACAGAACCGAGTGCGATGGAAACGATCTTAAGACCTCTGAGCTCTCCCCACTTTGCGGTGAGAGTTTCGTTCATAGCATTCTCAAGGTCTGTGTTGTGAGTAACGATCTGATTGGGACGAAGCTCAAGCTCGGAAAGCTTTCCGAATGCAGGCTGAAGAGCGGAGATGAACTCCGTTTTCAGCTGGCTGTCAAGCTCGTCTCTTGTATATTCATCTGTAACGTTTCCGCAAACGTTTGTATAGAAGAGAAGGGGGTCTGCAATCTTGTAGGAGTAAACACCGGAGCAACGGATGGACACGTCAATATCAAGACCGATCTTGGAATCTACAACTCTGAAGGGGATAGGATTGGGAGTGCCGAACTTGTTGTCGATAAGCTCCTTTGTATTGAAGTAGTAAACTCTCTGATCCTTGCCTGTGTCGCCGCCGTAAGCAAAGCGCTTACCGATAGTCTTGAATGTATCAATAATGCTCTGACCAAGCTTTCCTGCAAAGATAGAAGGCTCAGTTGACGTATCGTATGTATATTCGCCGGGCTCGGCACAAACCTCAACGATCTTGCCCTGCTCAACGATGATCATGCACTGACCGTCAGCAACGGCAATGCCCGATCCGTTGGAAATGATGTTGTCATTTCCCTTTGTGTTGGAGGAACGGCCGCTTATCTGCTTCTGTCCCTTCTTTACCATAACCTCTTTGTCCATTGCCTCGCAGTAGAAAAATTCCTTCCACTGGTCTGCGAGAACGCCGCCGATGGCGCCTATACCTGCTTTAATAAGTCCCATAACTGTATTCTCCTTTTGAAATGATTATTGTTCTTCAAATCCCTTTCGGAATATGTATTCAAGTCTTTCGGTGTCCTCCGTCAGATAGAGGTAAGCGAAAACGCATTCAAGCCCCGTTGCACGGCTGTACTGTGCGTGGGTTGCGCTTTTGGGGGAGGAATGAGTATGATTTCTCCCCCTTTTATAAACGGCAAGCTCGTCATCCGTAAAAACGGACATAAGCCTTTCTGCGGCGTTTGCCTGACTGACGGCGGTGACGTAGCAGTGAGAACGGCTGTGAACGTCACCTTTTTTGTCAAGTATCAGCTTTTTTCGCACCATTATTTCAAGCACGGAGTCACCGAGATAGGCGAGGGAAGCTACGGGAAGCTGATTTGCTTCGTTTTTTGTCATATTTCCCTCCGATCAAATCTTTCTTCTGAAATATCTGTTGACGATCTTCTGCCAGGGGTTCATACCTGCATAGATGGACGAGATCGCATCCTCAAGGTATTCTGCCAGAGCATTCTGCTCGTCAAATGTAAGTCCGTGACCGAACTCTTCCTTTTGCATTGCGTAGATAACGTCGCCGATATCCACCTTTGAGAGATCTCCGTAATCCTCTCTCATTCGTGCAACGAACTCGTCGGGAAGCTCGCCGGGCTGAGGCTCGCAGCCAATGAGAGTGAATACGTCAAGTATCCAGTCGTTCAGCTGCTTTGCGCAGGAGTGGCGGTCAAACTCGGGCTCAAGGTAGGTGTCTCGGTTCTTTGCGGAATCGATGACCTTGTATCGAGCGTTCATAGCCTCCCATGCGCGCTTGTGGATGAATCTTACGATCAGTGCTATAACGGCGCCGACGGCGGCAATGATCGCTACGATAAGAAGAATCCTTAAAAGAAGCTCAAGATCGTTCGTCTCCTCCTCGATCTCATAATCGGGAATTGGAGCGGGCTTCTTTTCTTCTTCCTCCTCGTCCTCAGGGAAGGGAGAGGGATCGTTTTCTTCTTCTTCCTCTGCGGGCGTATCTGTTTCGGGGTCGATGGTATCGCTGTTGGGATCGTACATATCGTCGCAAAGCTCACCGGGTGTGACCTCGTACTGCATCCATCCCATGCCGTCAACGTAAATCTCCACCCAAGCGTGGGCATTGGTTCCGAGGATATCCGCGCGGTTCTTTGTTCCGCCCAGAGGCTGGAAATCCTTTGCGACGTATCCTTCGGCGTAACGGGCAGCAAAGCCCATTTCGCGAAGGAGGAATACGGCACTTGATGCGAAATGAGAGCAGTATCCCTGCTTTACGTCCGTGAGGAAGGATTCGATAACGGATTTCTTTCCCTTAACAAGCTCTGCATTGGGAGTTTCCGTATAGAAGAATTCCTCTCCGCGGAAGTATTCAACGATGGCCATAGCCGCTTCGTGCTCCGTGAGGATGCCGTCGCCGCCTTCTTCGAGCTTTTTTGCGATAGCCGCGCTCTTGATCTCTTCAGCGATGAGGGCGATAGTCTCGCTTTCGGTTTTTGCGGTATAGGTCTCCTCGACGTAGCTGCGGTATTCCTTTTCCCTTTCGATGCTTTCAAGGAATTCCTTTTTCTCCTCTGCGGACATAGAGTAGTAATACCTGTCGGCAATGGAGGTTCCCTGATACTCGATGCCCTTTTCGCGAAGGAGCTGCTCAAGGCTGTATACTGTTGCAGCTGCCTCGTCTCCCGTAGCGTCGGGAGCTGCGAGGATCGCGTCGGTGCAGAGGTTGTAGTACTCAAGAGATGCGCTCATGCTGCTGCCTACGTCAGCACGGTTCAGCGCCGTAACGTAGGAAACTGTGCCGTAGCCTCTGCCGTAGCGGAATTGGAATGAAGTGTAAGTGCCGTCAAAGTAGTTCTGGTATTTGTAGGGAGTGGGTGCATCCTCGCTGTATTCCAGAATTCCCGTGTCTGTGTTCATATGGGCGGGAACAAAGATAAGAAGGCTTGAGCCCTGTACTCTCCATACGTCTACCTGCTGTACGGTAAAGCCGTATTTAGTAAAGTTCTTGTAGGTGTTTTCGTCCTCAATAACGCTTGAGGAGGGGTAAACGTATTTGTAAAAATCAGTTTTGATGGAATCGGGGGTAAAGCCCTTTTCAAATCTTTCGCGGTATGCGTAAAGATCGTCGTAGGTACCTCCGAGCCACTTGTTTTCTGCCCAGTCAAAGCTTGTGGCTACCCAGCTTCGCAGATAGACGTTGCTCTTTCCCTCGGCGTCAACTCTGAAAAGCACTCTGTCCTCAAGCTCCAGAGGATCGAAGCTGAGCTGCCTCGGAGCGAGGGAGTCGATTCCGTATGCGTAGGGGTCGTTCAGATCAACGTCGCTTCCGTGAAGATACGCGGTAACGTAAGCGCGGGCAGTCTGTACGCGGTCGTTAATGGGATCGATCGTTGCAAAGGGCTCTCTTGCGATAGCCATGGGGAGCCATACTGCGAGAAAGGCGATAAGAGCGATTCCAAAGCCTGCAAAGCCGCCTGCCATGGAGCTTTCGCGGCGCTTTTTTTCGGCTTCTTTTCTTTCGGACTCCTTTTTCTTTCGCTCGCTTTTCTTTTTTTCGGATCTTGCTATGCTGTCAGCGTTGAGGGCAGAGATCTCGGAAAGAACGGAATCCCTTGCGGGGGAGCCCTTGGGTGCCTTGGAGAGCTTCTTTTTCAGCTCCTTCAGCTTTGCAGATCTTTCCTTTTTTGCCTTTTTTTTGTTCTTCTTTTCGATAGCGCGGGCAGTTTTTGCGCTTTCCTTTGCGGCTTTCTTTGTCTCCCTGTGGCTTCTGAACACAGCGCGCCGTGCCTGCTTTGCCTTTTTCAGGGGCATATCGGCATCGATTGCCCTGTCAAATACTCGGTCAGCCTCGGCACGAAGAGCCTTTTTCTCCTCAGCTTTTTTTGCCTTTCTTTCGGCACGTGCAGCTTTTTTGTCCGCTCTTTTCTTTTTTCGCTCCTTCACAGCCTCGGCGCGTCCGCCGTAGCGGTAGTCGTAGACCTTAAGCCCGAGAAGGGCGCATACGAAAACGAGAATAAAAGCGATACCTGAGTTGCCAACTGCAATATTGTATGTAAGGATAGGGGCAAATACCGCAGTCAGAAGAATGACGACGGGGAACACCCGCGTCTTTTTCTGAACGCAGAAATAGAGAATAAATCCGATGACGGTTGCAAGAATAAAGGTTCCTGCAAATCGGTGAGGGTCGTTTGCGTCAAGCTCTGCCGTAGTGTAATCGTAGCCGTGGTCGATCATAAGGTTGCCCACGTTGTGATAGATCACGGAAAGATTGTACAGGGCATAGTTGTATATACGCAGAGCGCTGTGCATTATAAAACTGAAGGGATCGCCGTAATTGATTGCGGCAAAGCCAATAAATGCGCCGGCGTAGACCACGGGAGTGGCGATGGCGGCGATCCTTCCGAGAGAAGCAACGCCGCAGGCAAGAGCCACGGGAATGCAGAGCAGAGCGATAATTCCGGGGGAAACCACGTCTGCCTGCCAGTAGTCAGACTGAGTAAGTCCCGCCGCACCGCAGATAAAGGAGGTTATTCCGAAAACGCCGAGATAGAGAACGAGAGTCCTCAGAAGAAGACCAACGTAAAGCATTGGGCGTGAAAGATCGGTGGCTGGGGAGTAGTAAACGTACTCGGGCTTATTCTTTTGCGGCTTCTTTTTGGCATCGGAGCCTCTTTTGAAAAGAGACAGAGGATTTTTTGTATTCATGCTTTTGTCTCCTTTCTCAGATGCGGTCGGCACAAACGAGAACCGTGCCGCCATCGCTTCTTACCGTCTCCTTCACGTCTGTAAGGGAGATGCCGTTGTGCCTGAGCCGGAGTCTTTGAGATTCGGTATACTCAAGGCGCTCCGTAGTGCTCACGTATTTATCGGTAGGATTGAAAAGCACTACCTCTGTAACGCAGCCCGTTCCCGCTCCGCCGAACATGGCGGGGATTGCGCAGTACTGAGCCACTGATGAGGGATCGATGTTTGCGGTTACTATCTTTACCGTAACGTTGATGGCTTCGCCGATGATATTTGTAAGCTCGGAAATGCTTTTTTCGCAGGGAACTACTGCGGCGGAGGCGAATTTCAGATACGTGTCGTCAAACTCCGCAACGTCGGAAAGATTTATGCAGTAGATATCCTTGTCGCTTCGTCTGTCGTACCAGACGACGGTGCAGTTGTTACCGCGGCGAAGCTCGGAGTTCATCGTGGCAACTGCGATCTCAACAACTCCGTCGGCACAGTATTCGGGAAGCTCATCCTCAAACTCATCCTTGACGATGCCGCCCCAGGCGCGTCTTGCCTCGAGAAGCTCGTCGCGTGTGGCGGATTTTGAGTCTCCGACGATGTTTGAAAGACGCGCGATCATTTCCTCGCTGGAAAGCTTATCCTCGGGAACGAAAAGATCGTCAATATCGGGCTTTTTCTTATTCTTTTTTGCCTTGCCGCTGGTTTCAAGAATGAGAGCATCGATCATATCGATGGTCTCAATATCCTTTGCAGTATTTCCGCGGCGGCGTCTGCGTCTGTACTTATGGGCGCGCTTGTTTTCCTTGGCGCTTGCAAGAGATAAGCCGATCTTTTCCTTGAGAGAGAGTTTTTTCTCCTCTTCTCCGTCGGGGGCTTTCTTTTTTGTAAGCTTTTTCAGCTGCTTTCTTGCCTTTTCGCGCTCGACCTCGGGGCAGGGCGTGGGAGCGGCAAGGTCAACGAAGATATAGGTGTGTCTGTCGTTGTTTGTGTTGTAATCCTTGACCTGAAGCTCCTCTGATTTTGAGGAGAGCTTCCAGTGGATGGATTTGAGTGAGTCACCCATACGGTATTCTCGGATATTTGATACCTCGGATTTGTCACGTGAGTCAAGAACGCGGACAAAGGGAGAGGGAACGTCTGAAACTGCACTTTCGCTATCTCTTTCAAATTCAAGCTTTCTCGGATAAACGGTAACGTTTGAGAAGTTGTTAACGTCCATTCTCAGCCTGAAGAGGCGCAGAGGATCTGAAATGTAGATCTCGTGAACGCCGATCTCGTAAAGACCTCTGTATCGGAAAACCACCGTGTTTTTCACGCTGTAGCCTCCCAGAGGAACGAGAGAAAGGAGAAGATTCTCCTTAAGGGTACGAACTCCGTCCTCCCTGGGCTTTGACATGATGACCTCAACGAAGGGATAGGGTAAGGGAGAAGCGTTTATAACGCGTATCTCGTATTCCACGGGAGAAAGCTTTTCCGTCTGATTTTTATCGGTCATAACGTAGACCTGTATCGCCGCCTTGCCGAGAAGCATGATAAGAAAGGAAAGGGGGGCAGCGATTATCATGAACCAGAAAAAAACAGCGGAAACGGAGCTGCGAAGTAGCTGAGTCATAAGAAGACCGTAGCAGTAAAGAATGAAATACAGTACAGCGCCGCGCTGGAGGGTGAGGGCAGGAGGGCGCTTTTTTTGATTCTTTTCAGCCATGGGAGTCCTTATCTGCCTGTTCTGTAGGGAACCTCAACCGTTCTTGCAAGCTCTGCGAGGACATCGGCTGCCGACTTCTTTTCAAGTCTTGCCTCCTGGCTGAGCATAATACGGTGGGCAACTGCGGGGGCGTAAAGGGCGGAAACGTCCTCAGCAAGAACGTAGTCGCGTCCGCGGATAAATGCGAAGGCCTGAGAAAGCTTCATAAGGGCAAGGGAAGCACGGGGGGAAGCACCGAGAGTGATCTTGTCGGAGGTTCTTGTTTCTCCCACGAGAGTAACGATGAATTTAGCGATCTCAGCGGAGACCTTGACCTCGGATACCATGCGGCGAAGCTCGGAAAGGCTCTCGGCATTGGTAACGGGAGAAACGAGGGTGAGAGGATTGACTGTCTTTCTTGCGGAGATGAGGGCCATTTCCTCCTGAAGATTGGGATAGCCCATGGAGAGGCGGAGCACGAAACGGTCAAGCTGAGCCTCGGGCAGGGGATATGTACCGATGTAGCCCGTGGGGTTCTGAGTCGCGATGACCATAAAGGGCTGGGGCATCTTGTAGGTGGTGCCGTCGACGGTGACAGCGCCCTCCTCCATAGCCTCGAGAAGTGCGGACTGAGTCTTGGGGGAAGCACGGTTGATCTCGTCTGCAAGAAGAATGTTGGTCATAACGAGACCGCTCTTGAATTCAAACTCCTCCTTCTGACGGTTGTAGATGTTAAAGCCGGTAATATCGGACGCCATAACGTCGGGAGTGAACTGAGCTCGGTTGAACTTAAGTCCCGCAGCCTTGGAGAGCGCAGCGGCGAGAGTCGTTTTGCCGACGCCGGGAACGTCCTCGATAAGCACGTGGCCGCCTGCAAGCATAGCGGTAACGAGCATAATGATCTCCGTGTGCTTGCCGATAACCACCTTTTCGACCTCGGCGATAAGATCCTGGATAAGCTGATTAGCCTTTTCGGCTTTTTCAGCGATCTCAGGTGAATAATCAAATTTCATCTGGGTATAAGCCTCCTGAGTATAATATATTAAGTAGATTTTATCACAATATGCACATCTATTCAATAATTTTGAAAATAAAATTGTTCATTTTTAAAAATTTTTACAAAACCTATTGACAAATAAATGAAATAATGTATAATAAATGCAGGAATAAGAATTATTCCTAAAAACAAACAAGGAGGTTGGTATGACAGCTCAGAGAATGGCGATCCTCAGAGCCTTTGAGGAAGCGGGACCGACTCATCCCACAGCAGAAACCATATACGCTCTTGCTAAAAGACATCTGCCGTCGATAGCGCTGGGCACTGTTTACAGAAACCTCTCAAAAATGGCGGAAGCAGGGGAGATAGTAAAGATCCCCGTTCCCGATGCACCCGACAGATTTGATATGGATTCCAAGGATCATATGCACATACTTTGCGTAGAATGCGGTAGAATATATGATATAGACGAAAAAAACGTCACCGTGGATATCAAGGGCGTCCCCGAGGGTGTGGAGCTTATACGCTTTGACGTAATGGCAAAATGCTTATGTCCCGATTGTAAAACCAAATAAAATAAATTATTTAAATTTTCGGAGGAACAAAAATGGAACTCAAAGGATCAAGAACAGAACAGAATCTCATGGCGGCATTCGCAGGCGAATCTCAGGCAAGAAACAAGTACACTTACTACGCATCCAAGGCTAAGAAGGAGGGCTACAACCACATCGCAGAGCTCTTCGAGGAAACCGCAAACAACGAAAAGGAGCATGCAAAGCTCTGGTTCAAGCTTCTCCACGACGGTATCGGAACAACAGCTGAAAACCTTAAGGATGCAGCTGCAGGCGAGAACTATGAGTGGACGGATATGTACGCTGAGTTTGCAAAGGTAGCAAAGGAAGAGGGCTTTGATCATATCGCATTCCTCTTCGAGGGCGTAGCAGCAATCGAGAAGGAGCACGAGGAAAGATACCTCAAGCTTCTCGAGAACGTTGAAGGCGATCTCGTGTTCTCCAAGGATGGCGACGCTATCTGGAAGTGCATGAACTGCGGTCACATCGTAGTAGGCAAGAAGGCTCCCGAGGTTTGCCCCGTCTGCGCACATCCCCAGGCTTACTTCTGCGTTAAGGCTGAAAATTATTAATGATCATCCCGTAAGTAAAAAGCAAGATCCCCTGCAGAAAAAACTGCAGGGGATCTTTTGTCTATAGAGAAAAAACGGAGAAAATGAAAAATCCCTTTACAATGAGGCGGTTTTGAGATAAAATGTAAATAGAATACGATAGTATTCGCGAAAAAACTTTGAAAGTCAGGTTTTAGGCAAGTATGGAATATCAAAGGCTTTATGCGAGAGTCGACCTTGATGCAATAGGGAAGAACGTCGCCGGAGCAAGGGCGAGGATCCCTGAAAATACAGGCATTATGGCAGTAATTAAGGCAAATGCCTACGGACACGGAGCCGTAGCTTTGGCGAAGTATCTGGACGATAAGACAGACTGGTACGGAGTGGCTACCGTAGATGAAGCAGTGGAGCTCAGAACGGCGGGTGTAGAAAAAGATATCCTTGTTCTCGGCTGCCTTGACCCCTGCGAATACAAAGCCGCAATTGAAAATAACATAACTGTAACCGTAGCAAGTTTGGCAGATGCAGAAAAGCTCTCGTCCCAGGCACAGCAGGCGAATCGGGTGGCCAAGGTTCATATCAAGGTCGATACCGGGATGTCGAGAATAGGATTTCAGGCAAATGACGAAAATGCCCTCGAGGTAAAAAAAGTATCGGAATTGCCGGGAATTTGCATAGACGGAATATTCACGCATTTTGCAATTGCCGATTCAAGCGATAAGACCTCAGCGCTCCTTCAACGGGATAAATATGATGCTTTTGTATCAAAATGCCGTGATCTCGGAGTTGAATTTCCTATCTGTCACGTCAATAACAGTGCCGGAACCATGGAGCTTGACCGCCATTACGATATGGTCAGGATGGGCATCATGCTTTACGGTCTTTATCCCTCGGAGGAGATGGATAAAAGCTATCCTCTTTACCCTGCAATGGAGCTTTGGGGACATATTTCCTTCGTTAAAAAGCTTGAAGCGGGTAGGGGAATAAGCTATGGACATACCTTTGTAACCGACAGGGAAATGAGGGTCGCAACGGTGCCTTGCGGCTATGCCGACGGCTATCCGAGGGTACTTTCGTCAAATGCCGAAGTTCTTATAAAGGGCAAAAGATGTAAGATACTTGGCAGAGTGTGTATGGATCAGATGATGGTAGACGTAACCGATGTTCCCGACGCTTTGCCGGGAGATGACGTAGTTCTTTTTGGAAGAATGGGTGATGAATTCATACCGGTAGAGGAGCTTGCAAATAAGGCGTGTTCCTTTAATTATGAGTTTGTCTGCGGTATTGCGCGAAGGGTTCCTAGAGTATATTTTAACGGTGAAAAGTACTTATTCTGCGTAAATTATTTGAATAAATAAAGGAAGAAAAGCATCTGAAATTTCGGATGCTTTTCTCTATATATAAATATTGAAGGAAACCTCGAAACGGCTATTTGTGTATCTGCACAAACGATTCTCTGTAATTATTATAATTTTGTTCATTATTTATTGCTTTAATTTGTAAATTCACTTGACATTTGTGTCTGCGTAATGTATACTCTATTTGTAATATTTTAACTTGGAGGTTAAATATGAAGAAAATCATTTCATTCCTTCTTCTTGCAGCAATGCTCGTTGGATGCATGGTTCCTGCAGTTATCGTATCTGCAGCAGATGTAACCCTCGCAGCTGAATCTGTAGAGAAGATGGAGGGAACCGGCACAAGTGTAACTGCAGCAGTTACTGTTGCTGACAATGCCGGCATTTCCTTCCTTCAGCTCGTAGTATACTACGACGCTTCCGAGCTTGCACTTGGCGATACAGATGCTGCTCTCGCTAATTCTATCTTTAGCGAAGACGATTCTGACGTTTCCAAGGAGTACGGCGGAACAAACAAGAACGTAAGAGATTATATTCCTGAAGAGCTCAAGGAAACAAGCAACGGCTTCGTTATTGAGCTCTACGGAGTAAACGAAGAAGCTGTATACGACAACGGTATCGTTGTTGAGATTCCTTTCGAGATCATCGCTTCTGACCTTGGCGTGTACAACTACACAGTAGTAGTTGCTGAGGCTGTAGACGCTAATGGCGACGATATCGCTCTCGAAGGCGTATCTGCTACAGTATCTTACGTAGCTGACCCCCTCGTAGGCATCTATGATGAGTTCACAGTATTCATGGATCCTGCAGCGGCTGACGTAACTGTTGGCACAACAAGCATCGATGTTGACATCAGATTCGACCAGAACCCCGGTCTTTGGGCTACACGTATTTACGTTGTATATCCTGAAGCACTCACACTTGCAGGCACAGACGGCGCTGCAAAGGTTGAGAACTCCTTCGCAATCTACAGTGGCTCCGGTGATATGCTTCCCGGTCTTCCTGACCTCGCACTTGACGATGAGCGTCAGGTACAGGGCTTCAAGAACGTAATGGCAGCTGATCCTTCCATCGTAAGAGAAGGTTACCACTCCACAACAGTTTACTTCGAGCCTGCAACATTCGATACAGTTAACTCCGGTAACGGCGTTCTCTGCACACTTCACTTCGATATCGCAGCTAACGTTGAAGCAGGCGATGTTCTTGACATCGTATTCTACTACGGTGAGGCTGACTTCCTTTACTCCGGTACTGATGAAGAGACAGGCGCTCCTATCTTCGTTTCCTACTATCCTCCTGTATACGGCTCTGACCTCACAATCGTTGAGGAAGTATGTGAGCACGCTAACACATCTGCTGACCACAAGGATGCAACCTGTGGTGAGGCTGGTTACGACAAGGTTGTATGTGACGACTGTGGCGAGACTATTTCCGAGACTGAGATCCCCGCAACAGGTGAGCACACCGAGGGCGCTCCCGAGGTAACAGAGTCCACATGTAACGTAGCCGGTAAGGAAGTTTACAACTGTACAGTATGTGGCAAGTTCATCAGAGAAGTAGCTCTTGATCTTGCTGGACATACTCCCGGTGCTGAGGCTACATGTGCTGCAGCTCAGGTATGTACCGTTTGCGGTACAGAGCTTTCTCCTAAGCTTGATCACGTTGAGGGTGATGCTGTTCGCACAAATCCCACATGTGTTGAAGACGGTAAGGATGTATACAACTGTGTAAACTGCGGTGAGTACATCCGTGAAGAGGTTGTACCTGCTACAGGTCATAGCTACCTCCAGATGCAGGGCGCAATTATCGTACCTCCTACATGTACAGAAGACGGTTATACAACAAGATTCTGTGACTACTGTGGTGAGCCCAAGGTTGGCGACATCACTCCCGCATGGGGCCACGATGAGGACGGTGAAGTTGTAATCGTTGAGTCCACATGTATCACACCCGGTACAAAGACAACATACTGTTCCACTTGCGGTGAGGTTTCCAAGGTTGAGGAGCTTCCCGTAGCTGATACACATAACCTTGAGCACGTTGCAGCAGCAGAGCCTAACTGCCACCAGACAGGTAACGTTGAGTACTGGTACTGCGTAGACTGCGATGCAGTTTATACAGATGCAGAAGGCACACAGCTTTCTAACAGAAAGAACGTTTTGATCCCTGCTCTTAACGAGCTTGCATATGTTCCTGCAGCTGAGGCTTGCCACGTAGCTGGTACACAGGAATACTGGTTCTGCCCTGAGTGTGATGCTGTATTTGCAGATGCTGCAGGTACACAGCTTACAAACAGAAAGAACCTTGAGATCGCTCCTGATTGTGACCTCGTATACGTTCCCGCAGCTGAGGCTTGCCACGTAGCAGGTTCCGCTGAGTACTGGTACTGCCCTGAGTGCGATGCAGTATTTGCTGATGCAGAGGGTACAGTTCGTACAAACAGAAAGAACCTTGAGATCGCTCCTGACTGTGAACTCGTTCACATGGATGCAGTTGATCCTTGCCACACAGCTGGTATCCAGGAATACTGGTACTGCCCTGAGTGCGATGCAGTATATGCAGACGCTGAAGGCACACAGCTTACAAACAGAAAGAACCTCGAGATCGCTCCTGTAGTTGAGCTCGTATACGTTCCCGGTGCAGAGGCTTGCCACGTTCCCGGTATCGCTGAGTACTGGTACTGCCCTGAGTGCGATGCAGTTTATGCAGACGCTGAAGGCACAGTTCTTACTAACAGAAAGAACCTCGAGATCGCTCCCGACTGCGAGCTCGTACACATGGAAAAGGTTGAGGCTTGCCATGCAAACGGTACTGAAGAGTACTGGTTCTGCCCTGAGTGCGAAGCAGTTTATGCAGACGCTGCCGGCACACAGCTCACAAACAGAATGAACCTCACAATCCCTGCTGATGCAGAGGCTAAGCACGTTGCAGCTGTTGGCGCAACATGTACTGAAAACGGTATGGCTGAGTACTGGTACTGTGAAGAGTGCGATACATTCTTCGCTGACGCAGAGTGCAAGTACAATGTAGCTTACCTCAGCCTCACTATCCCCGCTACAGGCCACGACTACAAGGATGGCGTATGCTCCGTATGCGGCGATAAGGAAGCTGCTGACGAAGATAAGAAGCCCGAGACCGACAAGGCTCCTGTAACAGGCGACAACATGGTATTCATCGTTATCGCTCTTGCAGTTGTTCTCTTCGCTGGCGCTGCTATCGTTATCTTCAGACGTAAGAGAGCTAACTAATTAGTTGCTTAAAACTTAAAATTAAGCGGACAGCTTCGGCTGTCCGCTTTCTTTTCGTAATATAAAAACCTCTGCCAAACGGCAGAGGTTTTTGTTTATTCATTTGAAGCTTTTTTCAGCTTTAAGGTGGGTGATGAGCCCTTTTCTATACAGCGCTTGGAGATACGTACCTCCAGAACGTCGTCTCTGGAGGGGATCTCGTACATTATCTGAGTCATGTGTTCCTCGATGATCGAGCGGAGACCGCGTGCGCCCGTATTCCTTTCAATTGCCTGCTTTGCAATTGCTACGAGAGCCTCGTTATCAAAGGTAAGCTTAACTCCGTCAAGCTCGAAAAGCTTCTTGTATTGCTTTACGAGGGAATTCTTGGGCTCTTTGAGGATTCTTACAAGAGCAGATTCATCAAGGCTTTCAAGACCTACAATTACGGGCAGACGGCCAACGAGCTCGGGTATAAGACCGAACTTGACAATATCGTGAGCAGTAACGTCCTTGAAAATTGCCTGCTTTTTCTTTTGGTCCTTTGTCTTGACCTCGCCGCCGAATCCCATAGTGGAGTTACCCTTGCGCTCCTCGATAAGCTGATCCAGGGTGTCAAATGCACCGCCGCAGATAAAGAGAATGTTTTCTGTGTTTATCTGAATAAATTCCTGGTTGGGATGCTTTCTTCCGCCTTGAGGAGGAACGTTTGCAACTGTACCCTCAAGTATCTTGAGGAGAGCCTGCTGAACGCCTTCACCGGAAACGTCACGGGTAATGGAGCGGTTTTCGCTTCTTCTTGAGATCTTATCGATCTCGTCGATATAGATAATACCGTGCTCGGCTGCCTGAATATCGTAATCTGCAGCCTGGATAAGGCGAAGAAGAATGTTTTCAACGTCCTCACCAACGTAGCCTGCCTCTGTAAGGGTAGTTGCGTCAGCGATAGCAAAGGGTACCTTGAGTGTCTTTGCCAGTGTCTGGGCAAGATAGGTCTTACCAACACCTGTGGGGCCTATAAGAAGAACGTTACTCTTCTGAAGTTCAACGTCCTCTTCGCCGTCCTTGGCTTTTGCATCCTTATAAAGCAAACGCTTATAATGATTGTATACTGCCACAGAAAGGCTGACCTTTGCCTTATCCTGACCTATAATATACTTGTCAAGAGTCTCCTTGATCTCAGCGGGACGGGGGAGAGATTCTGCGCTGAGAGAGAACTCTGACTCATCGTGAGTGTGATCGTATATGATCTCATTGCAGATCTCAATACAGTTGTCACAAATATAGTGACCCGTTGGGGAAGGTATCAGAAACGTCACCTGATTCTCATTTCTGTTGCAAAAGGAGCAGTGACGCTGATTATCGTGGTTATTAATAGCCATTTTAAACTCCGATGGGGAAGTAATTTATCTCTTTTCGATAACCTTATCAACAAGGCCGTACTCGCAAGCCTCGAAGGCAGAGAGGAAGTTATCTCTGTCGGTATCGCGCTCGATGATATCAAGGGGCTTACCTGTGTTTTTAGCGAGGATCTCGTTAAGACGCTGTCTTGTTCTGAGGATATGGTCTGCGTGGATCTTGATATCGGAAGCCTGACCCTGCATTCCGCCGAGGGGCTGATGGATCATGATCTCGCTGTTGGGGAGGGCGAATCTCTTACCGGGAGCTCCGCTGGAGAGAAGGAAAGCGCCCATAGAAGCAGCCATACCGATACAGGTAGTGGAAACGTCGCATTTAATGAAGTTCATCGTATCGTAGATTGCAAGACCTGCAGAAACGCTGCCGCCGGGGCTGTTGATATAGAGGCAGATATCCTTATCGGGATCCTGAGCTTCAAGGAAGAGAAGCTGGGCAACCACGAGGGAAGCAGTTACGTCGTTTACCTCGTCTGCGAGGAAAACTATACGGTCGTTGAGAAGACGGGAGTAAATGTCATAAGCTCGCTCGCCGCGGCTGGTCTGTTCAATAACGGTAGGTACAAGTGCCATAATTGTGTGTATCCTTTCTTATAATGTAATAGATTGTCAAAAAAACGTTAAAAAGTGTCAATAATCACAATCACCGCTGCCAATCGGCA
>SVTD01000047.1 GCA_015063955.1 Oscillospiraceae bacterium
TCACTTTTCGAGTACCTATGATAACATTTTTTAATGAAGGAGGGAAGTTCGATGTCAAGAAGAGGTCAGATTTCCAAGAGAGATGTACTGCCCGATCCTCTTTACAATTCTAAGATTGTAACTAAGCTTATCAACAACATTATGCTTGACGGTAAGAAGGGCGTAGCTCAGAAGATCGTTTACGAGGCTTTCGCACTCGTTGAAGAAAAGACCGGCACAAACGCACTCGAGGTATTTAATGAGGCTCTCGAGAACGTAATGCCTGTACTGGAGGTTAAGGCTCGCCGTATCGGCGGTTCTAACTACCAGGTACCTATGGAAGTTAGAAGCGAGAGAAGATTTACTCTCGGTCTCCGCTGGATGACAACATATGCAAGAAACCGTGGTGAAAAGACTATGGCTGAGCGTCTTGCAAATGAGATCATGGATGCTAAGAACAGCACAGGCGGCGCTTTCAAGAAGAAGGAAGAAACACACAGAATGGCAGAAGCAAACAAGGCATTCGCTCATTACAGATATTAATCTGTTGCTGCTTTTACCGATTACATCAAGGAGATTAAATAATGGCTAGAGATTATTCCCTTGAGCGTACCAGAAACATCGGTATCATGGCGCACATCGACGCCGGTAAGACAACTACCACTGAGCGTATCCTGTTCTACACAGGTAAGACTCACAAGATCGGTGAGACCCACGAGGGTTCTGCGACCATGGACTGGATGGAGCAGGAGCAGGAAAGAGGTATCACAATTACCTCCGCTGCTACTACTTGCTTCTGGAACGACAACAGAATTAACATTATCGACACTCCCGGACACGTTGACTTCACTGTTGAGGTTGAGCGTTCTCTGAGAGTTCTTGACGGCTCCGTTACCGTACTTTGTGCAAAGGGCGGAGTTGAGCCCCAGTCCGAGACTGTATGGCGTCAGGCTGACAAGTACCGCGTACCTCGTATGGCTTACGTTAACAAGATGGACATTATGGGTGCTGATTTCTACCGCGTTGTTCAGATGATGAAAGATCGTCTCAAGGCTAATGCGGTTCCGATTCAGCTTCCTATCGGAGCTGAGCACAGCTTTAAGGGCATCATCGACCTTATCACTATGGAGGCTGACGTTTACTACGACGACCTCGGTAAGGATATGAGAGTTGAGCCCATCCCCGCAGATATGATGGACAAGGCTGAGGAGTATCACAACGCTCTCGTTGAGGCTGTTGCCGAGACTGACGAGGAGCTTCTTATGAAGTACCTCGAGGGCGAAGAGCTCACAGTTGAAGAGATCAAGACTGCACTCCGTAAGGCAACTATCGATAACGCTATCGTTCCCGTTGTCTGCGGCACTTCCTACAAGAACAAGGGCGTTCAGAAGCTTCTCGACGCTATCATCGACTATATGCCTTCTCCTCTCGACATTCCCGCTATCAAGGGTGTTAACCCCGATACCGAGGAGGAAGAGGAAAGACCTGCTGATGATAACGGCCCCTTCTCTGCCCTTGCATTTAAGATCATGACAGACCCCTTTGTAGGTAAGCTCTGCTTCTTCAGAGTTTACTCCGGTACAGTTGCTGCAGGTGAAACTGTTCTCAACTCCACAAAGGGCGGCCGTGAGCGTATGGGACGTATTCTCCAGATGCACGCTAACGACCGTAAGGATATCGACCGCGTTTACTCCGGTGATATCGCAGCTGTTGTCGGTATCAAGAATACTACAACAGGTGACACGTTCTGTGATGAAAAGCATCCTGTAATCCTTGAGTCTATGGAGTTCCCTGAGCCCGTTATCCGCGTTGCTATCGAGCCTAAGACTAAGGCAGGTCAGGAAAAGATGGGTATCGCCCTCGCGAAGCTCGCTGAGGAGGACCCCACATTCCGTACCTACACAGACGATGAGACAGGCCAGACCATCATCGCAGGTATGGGTGAGCTTCACCTCGAGATCATCGTTGACAGACTTCTCCGTGAGTTCAAGGTAGAGGCTGACATCGGCCGTCCCCAGGTTGCTTATAAGGAAACCATCCGTCGTGCTGCTGAGTCCGATACTAAGTACGCTCGTCAGTCCGGTGGTAAGGGTCAGTACGGTCACGTTAAGATCAGAATCGAGCCCAACGAGCCCGGTGCAGGTTACTCATTCGAGAACACTGTCGTTGGCGGCGCTATTCCCAAGGAGTTCATTGGTCCTGCAGAAGCAGGTATCAAGTCCGCTATGGAAAGCGGTATTCTCGCAGGCTACAACGTTGTTGACGTTAAGGTAAACCTCTACGACGGTTCTTACCACGAAGTTGACTCTTCCGAAATGGCATTTAAGATCGCCGGCTCTATGGCGTTCAAGGATGCTATGAAGAAGGCAGACCCCGTTCTTACCGAGCCTATCATGAAGGTTGTAATCATTACTCCCGACGATTATATGGGCGACGTTATCGGTGACGTTAACTCCCGCCGCGGCCAGATCCAGTCCATGGATCCTATGGGCGGTGCAACTCAGATCAACTCTATGATTCCCCTTTCCGAGATGTTCGGTTATGCAACCGACCTCCGCTCCAAGACACAGGGACGCGGTCAGTACTCTATGGAGCCCGACCACTTCGCTGAATGTCCTAAGAGCATCCAGGAAAAGGTAATGACAGCTCGCGCTAAGTAATTTTAAATTTAAAATAAACAAACAAAAAACATTATTTTTGGAGGAACTAAAAATGGCAAAGGAAAAATTCGAAAGATCCAAACCCCATGTCAACATTGGTACAATCGGCCACGTTGACCACGGTAAGACAACTCTTACTGCAGCTATCACAAAGACACTTTCTCTCGGTGCCGGCAACGTTGAGTTCATGGCATACGACCAGATCGACAACGCTCCCGAAGAGAGAGCTCGTGGTATCACGATCAACACAAGACACGTTGAGTACGAGACCGACGCTCGTCACTACGCACACGTTGACTGCCCCGGACACGCTGACTACGTTAAGAACATGATCACAGGTGCAGCTCAGATGGACGGCGCTATCCTCGTAGTTGCTGCTTCCGACGGTCCTATGCAGCAGACTCGTGAGCACATCCTTCTCGCTCGTCAGGTTGGCGTTCCTGCAATCTGCGTATTCATGAACAAGTGCGACCTCGTTGACGACGAAGAGCTTCTCGAGCTCGTTGAGATGGAAATCAGAGAGCTTCTCTCTGAGTACGACTTCCCCGGCGATGATATTCCGATCATCCGCGGTTCCGCTCGTGCAGCTCTTGAGGCTGGCAACGACGCTTCCGAGGCAGCTTACGCTCCTATCCACGAGCTTATGGCAGCTGTTGACGAGTACATCCCCACTCCTGAGCGTAAGGCTGACCTTGACTTCCTTATGCCCGTAGAGGACGTATTCTCCATCTCCGGCCGTGGTACTGTTGCTACAGGTAGAGTTGAGAGAGGTACTGTTAAGGTATCCGATAGCGTTGAGATCATCGGTCTCACAGAAGAGAGAAAGACAACTGTTGTAACAGGTGTTGAGATGTTCCACAAGCTCCTCGATCAGGCTGAGGCTGGTGACAACATCGGTGCTCTTCTCCGTGGTATTGCTAAGAACGAGATCGAAAGAGGTCAGGTTCTTTGTAAGCCCGGTTCTGTAAACCCCCACACAAAGTTCGTTGGTCAGGTTTACGTTCTTACTGAGAAGGAAGGCGGACGTCAGAAGCCCTTCTTCTCCGGCTACAGACCCCAGTTCTACTTCAGAACAACAGACGTTACAGGTACAATCGAGCTTCCCGCTGACGTTGATATGTGCCGTCCCGGCGATAACGTTGATATGACTGTTGAGCTTATCACACCTATCGCTATCGAGCAGGGTCTCCGTTTCGCTATCCGTGAGGGTGGTAGAACAGTTGGTTCCGGCGTTGTTGCAGCTATCATCGCATAAGTTGAACTAATACTTTTTATTATCGACCACGGGCAACCGCCCGTGGTCGTATAATATCTACATATATATAATTATCTTTGGGGATTGGTGAGATTCCATACCGGCAGTATAGTCTGCGACCGCTTTTGCGCTGACAGGGTGAGATTCCCTGACCGACGGTAAAGTCCGGATGATAAAAGATATGTGCAGCATTTCCCCGACTTTCGGGGATTTTTGTTTGCACGCCCCCTATGTGAAAGGGCTAAAAAATGAATAATACTTCAAAAACTACTGAAAAGATCAAAAAGATTTGCGCCATTGCTCTGCTGTGTGCGCTTGCCTTTGCAGTTTCATTCTGCTTTCCTATTAAGGTACAGTTTCTTACCTTTGACGCTAAGGATGCGATCATCGCCATCGGCGGTATGTTTTTCGGTCCTCTTGCGGCACTTTCAATGTCAATCATAGTTCCCTTCCTCGAGTTCTTAACTCTCAGCGATACGGGAATTTACGGTCTTATTATGAATTTCCTGTCCAGCGCGGCTTTCAGTATTACTGCCTCACTGGTCTACAAATACAAAAGAAAAATGAGCGGCGCGGTAATCGGGCTCTGCGCTTCAGTTTTTATCACTACCGCGGTTATGCTCCTTGCAAACTATTTCATCACTCCGATCTACGCAAAATTTGTCGGATTTCCTCTTGATATAGTAGAGGTTCTTCCAAAGCTTATACTTCCCTTCAACCTGACTAAATCCGTACTTAATTCTGCCCTCGTTCTTCTCCTTTATAAGCCCTTTACAACGGCACTGAAGGCTACTACACTTGTCCCTAAGGGCTCAACGTCCAATACAACCTCAAGTAAGGTTACCGTCATTACCGCAGCAACAGCAATTATTCTTCTTGCAGCCGCTCTTTTAATTTATTTAACGGTGCTGGGTGGCTCTATACAGCTTTTCAAATTCTGATTATAAGAAAGCGTACGGTGATTATATGAAAAACAAGCTCTTACTTATCGTTTTTCTCTGCTCTATGATCCCCATCGTTGAGCTGAGAGGCGCCATCCCCCTTGGAGCAGGTATTTCTGAGATCGAGTGGGTTTCGGAACTGTTCAATATCGGTTCTGAGCACGCCCTTCCCTGGTGGCTCAATTATATTACCTGCGTTATCGGTAATATGTTGCCTATTCCGTTCATCCTCATTTTCATCAAATCTGTTCTCAATTTCATGAGAAGAGGTCCCAAGTTCTTTGCAAGGATCGCCCTCTGGCTTGACAGCAAGGTACAGAAGCACGCGGCAAAGTTTGAAAAGTCTCAGTTTATTGCACTTCTCATTTTCGTGGGAATCCCAATCCCCGGCACGGGAGCGTGGACCGGCGCACTCATCGCAGCTATTCTCGGTATGAGGATCAGACGCTCGCTTCCTGCGATCTTCCTCGGTGTTCTTCTTGCCGGCACAATTATGACCGTTGCAAGCTACGCACTTACCAACATCCTTAATTTCCTTATATAAAAAAGTCAGTCGCATTATTTGCGACTGACTTTTTATGTTTATCCTGCAGTTACTGACATTACGTTTCCTATCTCACCGTAAAGATGAGTTATCTGGCTTATGCATCCTTCTTCGTTGACCTCACAGCAATACACAATTACGTTATATGCACCCTCTGCACCACGGATCTCGAGAAGGCCTTGAATAAGCTGAACAAGCATAAAGTAATCCATATATGCCCAGTTGCCCATTCCGTCTCTCGCATAACCGAAATAAAGGTATCCGCCCTTGCTTTCTTTAAAATCAGGTGCATTTTTTGCATCGTACATCTGTACTCCGGAACCGTTCTCAACGTACGCGGCATAACCCGTATCAAGGGAATAGCTATTCGCAAATGAAGAAAAGCTATCATTGATATTCGCACCAAAGGGAAGCTTTACTCCGGTATACTTCTTCTCCTCCGAAGAATCAAACGGTACCTCAAGTGCCATTTCATTCTCTGCAATGACGAGAAGGCTGTCGACCGTTGCAACGAACTCGCCCCCGTCGTGGGCGAAGGTCAGAAGCTCGCCGTCATTGAATCGGTCATCGCTTTTGTACTCAAGATCATCGTAATTCTGGACGTTTTTTTCGGTATCAGCGGGCTTTGTGGTATCATCTGTTTTATCGCCTTTATTATTGGCGCAGGAAAACATTGAAAACGAAAGGACAACGGCACAAATAAGTGCTATGATTCTTTTCATCTCAGATCACAAAGTGAACGGGGAGACCGTTTTCATACTTATTGGTCATCTCGCCCTGAACAAGGGGATAAATGTACTTAAGGCATTCGTCAGTAACGTAGTTTCCTGCCTCGTTGATCATCTCACGGGGAACGCTTCTTACGGCATTTGCGATTCCTGCGATCTCCTTTGCATTGAACTCAACCGCATATTCGCCCTCACATCTGTCCATTGCCATCATACAGCCTGTCTTTCCTGCAACAGCAGCTGCTACTGCCGCCGCACCTACTCCGCGGGATTCTGCAATATCGGTGGCAGACTGAAGGTGGGCTGCGCATCTCTGGGGAAGATTAAGCTCAATCGAGCGGACCTTACATCCGATCTCTGCCTTTACAGCCATTTCAAGAGCCTTGCCTGTGCCAGAGAGATACTTGTGACCAAAGGCATCGGTAACACCGCTCTGAGCACTCTCGCCTGCGTACTTACCGTTTTCATCGCGAACGCCCTCGCTTACAGCGATAACAACGTTGGGATGCTTCTTAAGAGCCTCTCTTACGTCATCAAGGAATGCTGACATAGAGAAAGGAACCTCGGGAAGATAGATATAATCGGGAGCCTGGCGGCCAAGAAGAGCGGGAAGACCTGCACTTGCTGTGAGCCAGCCGGCATCTCTGCCCATGATCTCAACGATGGTTACTGCGGGAACAGTATATACTGCGCAGTCGCGGATGATCTCACTGACAGTTGCTGCAATATACTTTGCCGCGCTGCCGAATCCGGGGGTATGGTCTGTTCCTGCAAGATCGTTATCGATGGTCTTTGGAACACCCATTACCTTCATTTCATAATCGCAGTCCTTAAGATATGCTGTAAGCTTTGCTACAGTATCCATGGAGTCGTTACCGCCGATGTAGAAGAAGTATCTTACGTCGTACTTTTTGAAAAGAGATATGAGATTTTCAAAGAAGGCCTTATCATCCTCGGGCTTTGGAAGCTTCTTTCTGCAGGAGCCGAGAGCTGCCGCAGGAGTTGCCGCAAGCAGAGAAAGCTTTTCCTCGTCAGCCACTCCGTATGAGGATGTGAACATCTCGGAAAGATCGCAGATGCGCTCACCGATAAAGCCCTCGATACCGTTGCGCATACCGTAAAGCTTGGTTATTGCCTCGGGGTTTTCGATAGCGCCCTTGATAACACCTGCAAGTGTTGCATTGATCGCCGCGGTAGGACCGCCGGACTGGCCTACTACAGCCGCACCTTTAAGAATAGACATATTGTTTCTACCTTTCATAATTACTATTACTTTAATTATACCATTCCCTGCGAAAATGTCAACAAAAAAAGAGCTGCCCGAGGGCAGCTCTCAGTTTTTATCAGTCGTGGGGATAGGGGTCAACACCAATACGTCTTGAGCCCTCATCGTATACCTGCTTCATAATGTTGGTCTCATAATCAACAGATTTAGGCCAGCTATAGAGATCGCTGGAGAATACCTGCAGATCGTGACTAGTGATATATTCATGCATCCAGTTAAATCTTGCCTTATAATCCTCAACTCTGTTACCGTCAAGGTACCAATCGTTATGAACGGATGCAAGACCAAGGAAATCACAGCATGCGATAAGAGTTTCGATTCTCTCTGCCTGAATATCGTAATTGACCTTAGTAAGAGCAGTTTCGAGAAGGCCTCTCATCTCATCGTAGTGCTCTGCGATATAATCGTAGGAATACATATCGCCGGGACGGTCGAAGTTGTTGATGAAGCACGTGCCGCACTCATCGCCTGCTTCGGTCTGGAGCTCGAGGTATCTGTAGATCTCCTCGTATCCGTTACCGTAGTTCATGTAGAGATATTCCTTAATGACATCGCAGTATTCTTCATATGTCATATCCATATCCCACATGTACTTAACAGCGGCATATTCCTTAAGTGTTTCGAAGTTGTACTCACGTCCGCCGCCCTCATAGAAGAAGCCGGTTACGTTTGCCTCCTCATGGAGCCACTTCATATTCCAGTAGAAGTTGAATACGTTGGGGCATCCTACAAGGTAGTAGTGGTATGTTACGGGGTAGATCCAGAACCAGAGCTCAGCGCCTGTTTCCTTACAGAGGTTACCCCAGAAAGGAAGTGCCTCAGAGTCAAGAGCGTTGCTCATACCCTTGCCTGTGCTGGCATCAGTAAGCTGACCGCCGCTGGGATAGCATTCTTCCTTGCCGATGATGTGGTTATCACAACCGATACCGCAGTAAAGAATTACGAAGTTCTTATGGGGCTTAATTGTCTGGGGATAGTCCTTAGCGTATACGATACCGTAGAGACGAACGCCGGGATAATAGTCCTGAGCCTTTTCTGTTGCCTTGTTGTAAAGCTGGAGATAAAGACCGGAGTAGCCCTCGTTTCTCTTGATCTTTGTACAGTTACGGCATCCGCAGTAGTACTGGTTATCAGAGATGGAGAAGGAGAAGAGTGTCTGACCTTCAGCGATGAAGGTAGGTCTGCCCCAGCTCATAACCATTCTGTTACAGTCGATCATACCCTCGAAAAGAGTATTGAATACTTCTTCATCTGTTGCACAAGGCTGCCAGTCGTAAACGCCCTTGCCGAGATGTGCTCCGTAAGGTGTACCGGAATCATATTTATACTGATACTCAGCAGAGGTGTAGATGTATTCAGACATACCCTCGGGTCTTCCGCTTTCGGGAGGCCATACACCTGTACCCATCTGCCAATACTCTACGAAGGAGTGTGCATTGGAATAGAGAGGACCGATCTTTGTGCCGTAGAACGCCTCGTAGCAAGCGTAGCCACCCTCACTTGCGTTAAGCTTGTTTGCGAAGTAGTGGCACCACATTCCGCTGGGCATATCCTTATGAGACTCGGTGTTATCGCTTCTGTATTCACCGAAGGACTGACGTGCGTGTCTGAAGTTGATATCGGGAATCTTAGTTACAGCCGTTCCCTCGGGAATATCAACAAGTCTCTGCTTATATACAAAGGTCTCGTTACCTCTGTAGAAGCGGATACCCATATACTCCTCAAGGATATCGAACACAGCATAACCGTTTCCGCGGTATGTGCCGTAGATATTGAGGTTACCGTCTGTGATGTCATACTTGTAGCCGTCAATACCAAGCTCCTGACCGAGCTCGGAATCAAGGGGAACGCTGTTGAAGATGATAGCATTGCTTGTATCATACTCACCAAAGACGATGGGCATCTCATAGCCTGTGATGTTTCTGACATACTTCATCATATTTGATGCAGCGAAGTATGTGTTATCATCCTTTGTGGAATCAGCGGGAACTGCGACTGAGAAGTTCTGAATATCAATACCGCCGATCTGAAGTCTATGAAGCTGATTGGGCTCATAATCCTTTGTTGTCTTGAAGCCTGCAAGACAGGTTTTAAGGCTGTAGGAGTCGGGAGCTGCGCAATCACCGCTCGCGTCAAAGTCAGCCGCATTCATGTCTATCTCGATCTCACAAACACCTGCAATAGCTGTCTTGAGATAATAAGAGTCCATTGCGTTTACGTCACCGTCGCCGTTAACGTCACCGAGAGTGTATGTATCATCATAGGTAAAGCTCTGATACATATAAAGCTCGATGGCTGACGCATAAACACTCATCATACCGAGAAGCATTACGACAGTTAAAAGAACTGCCAAAAACTTTTTCATATTTCCTCCGTTCTGCCCTGTCGGGCAACATATTTATACGCATTAATTATAACATATTTTTTATTGTTTTTCAACTATTACCAAATCAAGATATGATGTTATATATAACAAAAAAAAAGCAACCTGCTTGTGCAGGTTGCCATTTTTTTACGGATAGACGCCAAGTCGTCTTGATCCCTCTTCGTAAAGGGTGACCATAGGATTGGTTTCATAGTCTGCATTTCTGGGCCAGCTGTATATATCGCTGGAGAAAACTCTCAGATTATTATTTACGATAAAGCTGTGCATCCAATCGAATCTCTGCTTATAAAGCTCTACGTTGTTTCCGTTTACGTACCAATCTGTATGTACGGAGGAAAGTCCCATAAAGTCGCAGCAAACGAGAAGGGTCTGGACACGGTATCTCTGATCGTCTGTCTTTGCCTTGTCATACGCAGTTACGAGAAGACCTCTCATCTCGTCGTAATGCTCTGCGAGGAACTCGTAAGAGTACATATCGCCGGGACGGTCGAAGTTGTTGATAAAGCAGGTTCCGCACTGATCTCCCGCCTCAGTCTGCAGGAGGATGTACTGATAAAGCTCCTCATAGCCGTCGCCGTAGTTCATATAGAGATATTCCTTAAGGATAGCAAGCCACTCGTCGTAGGTCATATCGGGATCCCACATAAACTTAACTGCCATATATTCCTTAAGAGTCTCAAAGTTATAGGTAGTACCGCCGCCCTCATAGAAGAAGCCGGTCACGTTTGCCTCCTCGTGGAGCCACTTCATATTCCAGTAAATGTTCAATACGTTGGGACAGCAGGAGAGATAGTAGTGATAGGTTACGGGGTAGATCCAGAACCAGAGCTCAGCGCCGGTCTCCTTACAGAGGTTGCCCCAGAAAGGAAGTGCCTCAGAGTCAAGAGCGTTGCTCATACCCTTGTTTGTGCTCATATCTTTAAGCTGACCGCCGCCGGCATAGCATTCTTCCTTGCCGAGGATATGGTTATCACAGCCGATACCGCAGTAAAGGATAACAAAATTGGGATGGGGCTTGATGGTCTTGGGGAAGTCCTTTGCGTATACGATGCCGTAAAGACGAACACCGGGATAATAATCCTGTGCCTTCTCAGTTGCCTTATTATAAAGGCTGAGATAAAGACCGGAGTAGCCCTCGTTTCTCTTTATCTTTACACAGTTACGGCAGCTGCAGTAGTACTGGTTATCAGCGATTGAGAAGGAGAAGAGAGTCTGACCCTCCTCGATAAAGGTGGATCTGCCCCAGCTCATTATCATTCTGTTACAGTCGATCATACCCTCAAACAGGACGTCAAACTCCTCTTCGCTTGTTGCGCAGGGCTGCCAGCTGTATTCATCCTTGCCCTTATGTGCACCGTAAGTTGTACCGGACTTGAACTTATAATCGTACATATCAGCGCTGTATACGTACTCAGACATACCCTCAGGCAAACCACTGTCATTGGGCCAGGAGCCTGTACCCATCTGCCAATACTCTACGAAGGAGTGTGCATTGGAATAAAGAGGACCGATCTTTGAGCCGTAGAAAAACTCATCGTGACCGGAAAGCTGGCTTCCGTTCAGCTTATTGGGGAAGAAATGATGCTTTGGGTTTCTTCCGAAGGTGTGGCGGGCATAGCGGAAGTTGATCTCAGGGATCTTTGTAACTGCCGTTCCCTCAGGGATATCAACAAGTCTCTGCTTATAGAGGAAGCTCTCGGAGTTTGAATAGAATCTGATTCCGAGATAGTCCTCGAGAATATCGTATACTGCGTACATCTTACCGCGGTATGTACCGTAGATATTGAGGTTTCCGTCTGTTACGTCGTATTTATAGCCCTCAATGCCGAGCTCCCGGCCAAGATCGGAGTCAAGCTCGACCTCGTGGAAGTAAACGGCATGATCTGTCGTTGCCTCGCCCTCGGTCATGGGGATCTCAACGCCTGTGATGTATCTTACGTACTTCATAAAGTTAAGGTACGCAAAATAGATGTTCTCATCCTCGGAATAGCCCTCGGGAAGAACGATGGACATGTCGCTGATATCCACGCCGCCGATGGTCATCTTATAGGTCTGCTTGCCGTTTTCGAAATCTTCGGCAGTCTTTACGCCTGCAAGGCAGAGCTTAAGGCTGTAAGCATCGGGTGCGGCATTCATGCCGTCGGCATCGAAGTCTGATGCATCTGTGTTGATGGCGATCTCACAGACACCTGCAATATCAGTCTTCAGATAATAGGAGTCCATTGCATTAACAGCACCGTCATCGTTAACGTCACCAAGTGTAAAGGTGTCGTCATGGAGAAAGTCCTGCTCAAGATAAAAATCACCGGCAGATACAATACCCACGCACAAGGGCATAAGCATCAATGCTGCAAGCAATACTGCAAATAGCTTTTTCATTGTTTTTTCCTTTCATTTATTTGATGATTTATTGTATCATAAATTCAAAATAATATCAATAGTGTCAAAAATAATATTAATACTATTACGGCAAAACTAATGCCTTCAGAACAATTTCATAAACTCAAGGCTGTCTCTGAACCATTCTGCCACGTGAGGATCGTCAAGGATATCGGCTCCCCACCAGGTCTCACGATTTGCAAGAGCAAGCCCGTGGTCGCCCTTGGGATAGATATGCATTTCGAAATGTATCCCCTTCTCCTTCAACGCCTTGGCATACATAAGTGAGTTTTCAAGAGGAACGCAGGTATCCTCAAAGGTATGCCAGATAAACGCAGGAACGGTCTTATCGGAAATATGCTTTTCGATGCTGTAGCGGTTAAGCTCCTCCTCCGTAGCGTCTGTTTTTGATATGGGATATCCGAGAAGACGCATAAAGGAATCGTGATGATAATAGCTCTTATCGCCGGTAATAACGGGATAGCAGGCAAGGATAGCACGGGGCTTGTTTTCTTCCTCTGCCATATCGGGGTCTGAGCGCGCCCAGTCCTCTGCCCAGAAGGTGCCTATAGATGCCGCAAGATGGCCGCCTGCGGAAAAGCCGATAACGTATACCCGTTCAGGATCGATATTATACTTCTCTGCATTTCGTTTAACGTGAACTATAGCACGGGAAACGTCCTCAACGGGACGGGGAAAGGCTGCCTTCGTATTAACGGAATAGTTTACAAGAAAGCAGTTGAAGCCGTTTGCAAAATAGCTGATGGCAACGGGCTCCCCTTCTCTGTCGTTTGCCTGAAAAAGATATCCGCCGCCGGCAAGCACGACCATTGCACTTCTCTTTCCGGCAATAACGTTTGACGTGTCATCGTGAATAAAAGTCTGCATTTTAACGTCGCAGTCTTCTTCTCTGAGATAGATAGTTTCTGTTAACATATAATACCTCCCTTTATACAAATATATGTTACCATAAAAGGCTCTTTATTTCAATATCGTAAAAGAGAATGAATCCTTTATAAAACGAAAAAAGCGGAAATCCGCCGAAAAATCGGCGGATTTCTTCCTTTTTTGATCTTCAAATATCGTTATTGCGACCTGTCTTTTATTCGCGGCTTTTGTTCTGCGCCCTTTTCGACAGTCTGCTTTGATTTTACGGATAAATACCGAGGCGTCTTGAGCCGCTCTCGTAGAACTGGATCATGGGGTTTACCGTATAATCCGTTA
The DNA here is from genome assembly GCA_015063955.1 of Oscillospiraceae bacterium. GTDB lineage: Bacteria > Bacillota > Clostridia > Oscillospirales > CAG-272 > Avispirillum. The sequence goes on from SVTD01000047.1 coordinate 13,382, forward strand.
CTGCGGGAACAGGATAAAGATTCTGCTCGGAGAAGGTCACCATATTGTGACTCTTTATATAGCCAAGCATCCAGTCGTATCTTTCGCAGTAAAGCTCCACGTTATTTCCGTTTACGTACCAATCGGTATGTACGGAGGAAAGTCCCATAAAGTCGCAGCATACGAGAAGAGTCTCTATTCTTGCCCGCTGCTCTGAGGTTTTCGCCTTTTCAAGTGCCGTTTCAAGAAGCCCTCTCATTTCACCGTAATTCTCTGCAAGGTATTCGTAGGAATACATATCTCCGGGACGGTCATAGTTATTGATAAAGCAGGTACCGCACCTGTCTCCCGCCTCAGTCTGCATTAAAATGTACCGGAAAAGCTCCTCGTAGCCTTCACCGTAGTACATATAGAGATATTCCTTGACCATTTCGCAGTATTCTTCGTAGGTCATATCCGTATCCCACATAAGCTGGACCGACGCATATGCCTTGAGAGTTTCGAAGTTATAGGTCCGACCGCCGCCCTCGTAGAAAATACCTGTTACGTTACATTCGTCCATAAGGTACTTTGTATTGTAATAGAGGTTGGGAATATTGGGGCAGCCGCAAAGATAGTAGTGATAGGTTACGGGGTATATCCAGAACCAGAGCTCGGCATCGCTCTCTGCACAGAGATCTCCCCAGAAGTTAAGAGCCTCAATATCATTGTCGTTATTCATGCCGTTGAGCTGACCGCCCTTTTCATAGCACTCCTCCATACCGAGAATATGGTTATCACAGCCGATTCCGCAATAAAGAAGGATAATGTTCTCATCGGGCTTGATGGTCTTCGGGAAGTCTTTGGCATATATGATGCCCATAAGTCTTACGCCGGGATAGTACGCCTGTACGTCCACCGCAGCCTTATTATAAAGGCTGAGATAGAGGCCGGAAAAGCCCTCAACTCTTGAGATCTTCGTGCAGTTACGGCAGGTGCAGTAGTACTGATTATCAAGAATTGAGAAGGAGAAGACCGTAACTCCCTCTTCGATAAAGGGGGTATTGCCCCAAAGGATGCCCATGCGGTTGCACTCGAGCATACCCTGGAAAAGAGTATCGTATACGGTCTTATCGGTGGCGCAGGGCTGCCAGCCGTAAGCATCGGGGATCGTACCTGACGCGAATTTTGCCTCAAGGATCTGAGATTCCGTCATTCCCTCCGTATTCTCGGGATAGGTTCCCGTACCCATTCTCCAGTACTCATACATAGAATGAGCATTACTGTAAATGGGCCCCGAGAGGGTTCCGTAACGCTTTGAATCGTAGGATCCAATATAGTCACCGTTAAGCTTATTGGCAAGATAGTAGTTGAGAGCACCGCTGGCGCCGAAGGTATGACGGGCTACTCTGAAGGTTATCTTCGGATGGATCTCCTCTGCAGTTCCCTCGGGGATATCTACTGCTCTTGCCTTATACACTAAGGTAGCATCATTTGAAAAGAAGCGTACACCGAGGTACTTTTCGAGGATCTCGTATACGGAGTACATCGTTCCTCTCAGGGTTCCGATAATATAAAGATCTCCGCCCTTTACCTCGTATCTCAGACCCTCAACGCCGTACTTCTGTCCTTCCTCACTGAAAAGGTCAAGCTGATCGATATATATTGCCCTCTCTCCCGCAGGAGCACCGTAGCAAACGGGAAGATCAACACCCACAAGCTGACTGAGGTACTTTTTTAAGAGAAGAGCTGAAACGTATGAGTTATCCTCGTCGGTGATGCCCTCGTTAAGAACTATGGAGTATTCGGAAATATCATTTCCGCCGATAGTTAGCTTATATACCTGCTTTCCGTTTTCAAAATCGGACGTGGTCTTGGCACCTGCAAGGCAGAGCTTGAGGCTGTAGGAGTCGGGTGCCGAGCACTGACCGTTTGCATCAAAATCGGCGGCATCAAGGCTGATCTCTTCCGTGCAGACGCCTGCGATAGTGGTCTTGACACAGTAGGAATCCACGGCATTTACCGCTCCGTCACCGTTTACGTCTCCGAGAACGAAGGTCTCGTCGTCAATAAAATCCTGACTGAGTTTGAAATCATATGCCGCAAAGGATACGGTTGCCATAGAAAAAACAATAGCAACAGCGAATAACAGAGATAATACTTTTTTCATAACTCCACCTCTTATTTATTTTTCAGCTTCATTCTATCATATATTTATTTAAAATGCAACAGTATCAAATAATTATTGTAAAAGCCTCCCTCTTGTGACAAAATCCTCAAAGGAAAGATTGTAAAATCAAGAAAAAAGAAAGGATAAATGCTATGGATTTTGAAAACGGAAACGTAAAGCTCACCGTGGAGGGGGATACGCTCTTTGCTTATATATCGGGTGAAATAGATCATCACTCCGCCAAAAGCGTGCGTGAATCCATCGATACTGCCCTCGTATCATACTCTCCGGACGTTCTTATAATGGACGTTTCGGGAATAACCTTTATGGATTCATCGGGTCTTGGGCTGGTGCTTGGAAGATATACGAAGACAAGCGAGGCAGGCATCGGTTTTTTCGTTACCGGTGTCGGAGAGAGGATAGAAAAGATGTTCGATATGGCGGGGCTTTACAGAATCATTGATTATAAGGAGCAAAAAGATGAAAAGAATATGTGAAAACACAATGAAGGCAGAATTTCCTTCCCTTTCGTGCAACGAGTCTCTCGCCCGTTCGCTGATCTCGGCATTCGTGATGCAATTGAATCCAACAGTCTCGGAGCTTGCGGATATAAAATGCGCCGTTTCCGAAGCAGTTACAAACTGCACGGTCCACGCCTACCGCGACAGCGTCGGAACCATTCTTATGACGGCAAAGTCCTACAGCGACAGGACCGTGCGAATTGAGATAAAGGACCGCGGGTGCGGCATCGAGGATGTCACGCGGGCAATGGAGCCGCTATATACAACAGACCGTGAAAGCGAACGAAGCGGTCTGGGATTTACCGTAATGGAAAGCTTTTGCGACAAGCTTCGGGTAATATCAAAGCCGAAAAAAGGAACTAAGGTTACTCTCATAAAGACTCTCTCCAAGATCTGCTCCGCTACATAACGGAGGGAGTGATTTTTTTGGATTCATACAAGGAAAACCTTTTATACATCGAAAAAGCTCAGAACGGAGACAGTGACGCCCAGGAAAAGCTGATACGGCTGAATTATCCCCTCGCCGTATCCTTGGCAAGACGTTTTACGGGACGAGGATGCGATCTTGAGGATCTTATACAGCTTGCACTTTTCGGTATGCTGAAGGCAATAAGGAGCTTTGACTCCGAACGGGGATGTGCCTTTTCCACCTACGCAGTACCGCTGATAATCGGAGAAATAAGGAAATTTCTTCGAGACGACGGACTCATAAAGGTGAGCCGCGAGAACAAGCGCAACTCAGCGACCCTTCTGAGGCTTCGGGAAAAATTTACGGAAGAGCACGGACGGGAGCCTCACGTGGACGAGCTCTGCGCCCTTTCCGGCCTCGACCGTGAAAGCGTACTGACAGCTCTTGACTGCTCAAAGCCCGTGGCCTCCATTTCGGAGCCTTTGACTGACGAGGGCGGCTTTACCGTTGAAAACATACTCGGTGACGGCGGAAGCTCCATCGAGAGAGCCTTTGACCGCATAGCCCTGTCCGAAGCTCTGTCAAAGCTGCCCGAGGAATGGAAAAAGATAATTATTATGCGATACTTTAGGGATATGTCCCAGCAGCAGACCGCCGACGCCCTTGGCCTTTCCCAGGTCAAGGTCTCCCGAGAAGAGAAAAAGATCATCGCAGAGCTTAGAAAAAGTATAGTATAATCACCGGAATCTATTCAAATTCGGGTTTATAGGAGGGAGGAACGGGGGACGCAAAGAACTTTTTTGAACTTGAATTTACAATGTAAGTGCAACAGAATAAAAAAAGGAGTGACACAAAGGGAAAATCCTGTATAATGGTGTTTGCGGACAACCTAAACAGGAGGAGACCAAATGTGTCACTACAAACATCTTAG
>SVTD01000048.1 GCA_015063955.1 Oscillospiraceae bacterium
TTGAAAGCATGGGTATGTATGCGTTCGAAGGCTGTACTGCTCTTGTCAGCGCAGCACTTCCCGGAAGTCTGAACATTGTCAGCTACAGCGCCTTCGCAAACTGCGAGGCTCTTGCCACCGTGGTCATCCCCGAGGGCATCGAAGAGATCGACGGTCGTGCATTTTACTATTGTAAAATGCTTGAAAGCGTAACCGTACCCTCTACGGTCACCGTTATCGACATCCAGGCGTTTAACGGCTGCTACAGTCTTGAGAGCGTGACTCTTAACGAGGGACTTGAGATTATCGGCGACGAGGCCTTCGATAACTGCTATAATCTCAAGAGCATCAACCTTCCTCAAAGCCTTACGTCTATAGGCGACGAAGCGTTCCATTGGTGCAGAGCTCTTGAAACGATAACCATTCCCTCAGGTGTTACCTCAATCGGCGTAAGTGCATTTTACCAGTGTACCGCACTTTCAAGCATAACTATTGAGGAAGGCCTTGCTTCAATCGGCGCGAGAGCCTTCCAGGGATGCACGGCTCTCAAGGAAATAGTCTTCCCCGACAGCGTTACCTCAATCGGCGCCAATGCCTTTGAGGACTGCACCGCTCTTGAAAGCGTAACCCTTTCCGAGGGCTTAACCGTTATCGATGATTATACCTTCTACGAGTGCGAAAATCTTACAAATATCGTATTTACCAACTCCATTACTACTATCGGTTGGTCTGCTTTCGCATACTGTAAGCTTCCCTCTGTGCTTATAATTCCCGACAGCGTCGTGACGATCGAAGAAGGTGCATTCTCATGCACCGAGGTGACGAAGGTAATTCTCGGTAAGGGTGTTAAAACTATTGGATACCATGCGTTTATAAACTGTAAGCTTCTTGAATCCTTGACCATTCAGAGCGGAGTAGAGACTATCGAAAACCAGGTCATCTATGCTTGCCCTAACTTTTCTTTGGTAGAATTCAGCGGAACCGAAGCACAGTGGAACCAGATCGACATAGGCGACAGCAACGCTCAGCTGCTCGCGGCAACCATAATCTTTGAAATCTGCCTTCACGAGTACGACAGCGACTGCGACGCAGACTGTAACCTTTGCGGTGAGGTAAGAGACGACGTTCACAGCTTTACGGATGCAACCTGCACGTCTCCCAAGACCTGTACCGTTTGCGGTGCGACAGAGGGAAGTGCCCTCGGTCATACGGCAGGCGACGACGCGACCTGCACGGAGGATCAGATCTGTACGGTATGCGGTGAAACTCTCGCAGAAGCACTCGGCCACAGCTTTGAGAACGGTGCTTGCACGGTCTGCGGCGAGAAGGACCCCGACTACTCGGAAAAGCCCGATTATATTGTAGGAGACCTTACCGGTGACGGTCAGTTAAACGCCATGGATGTGAATAGCATGAAGCGTATCATTTCCGGTACCGTAACACCTACAGACTATCAGAACCTTGCAGGAGATGTGAACGGAGACGGAGCGGTAAACAGCTTCGACTCAAATATTCTTTCACGAATGGTATCAGGAATAAATTAACAAAAGCTGAACATTCAAGCCGGATATAATGTCCGGCTTGAATTCAGATTGAAGACAAAAGGAGTTCTGGACGTTGACAGAACTCCTTTTGTCTTCAATCTGAACAGTCCACTGGACTGTTTTCTTCAGAGCACTGCGTGCTCTCCCTCCTTGTTCGAATCCCTTTGTGTTATTCGTCTGCAAAAAAAATAACCACCCAAGTGGGTGGTTACTTTTTTGGCAGCCGAATAGGGATTCGAACCCCAACATACAGAGTCAGAGTCTGCTGTGCTACCGTTACACAATTCGGCTATCTGCATTTGCGGATTACATTATAGCAACGCAATTTCCGTTTGTCAATAGTTTTTTCAAAAAAAATAAAAATATTCTTTTTCTTCCAAAGAATGCTTTTGAATTTCCCGCTTTTTTACCCAAAAGCTTGGTTTTGTCCCGATTTGATAAAAATCATCTTGCACACGTTACTTTTTCGTTGTACAATAAAGCAAAGGAGGTGGTCGGATGAAAAGAAAGAGCCGCAGAGCTGTAATTCTTCTTGCGTATTTTCACAGATTTTGTCTTTTTCTTGAGATGCCCGTTTTCCTTTTGGCTTTTCTGAAATTCGGATTTGAGGAGCCCTTGCCCCTTGCTCTTTCTATGACTGTCCCTCTTCTTTTGTATTCGGTTTACAACACGGTGGGATGTATTTTGAAATGGGATCATATCTACTGCTCCCATCAGAGCGCTTCCCATCAAAGAATGACGCCCCACAACGTGAGATGGAACGATATGACCTTTGGCGACAAATACGGCATCTCCATCGTTTTTTTCGTGTATTCTCTGCTGCTTTTTATTGCTTTGGCGATTTTTGACTTTTGATCATAGTGAAAAAAACCTCGGGCTGTCGAGAAGGATGCAGAAGCCACGATTTTGGGCTCGTCGCCGTACAAAGGTACGGCAGAGACCCAAATCGCGGCTAAAAAGCCGCATATAATACGGAAATCCGCCGATTCTTCGGCGGATTTCTACCTTATTTGGTCTTCAATTACCGCTATTTTTGATCTGTCTTTTGTTCGCGGCTTTTGTTCTGCGCCTTTTTCGACAGCCTGATATCCGCCCTTTATGGGCGGATATTTTTATATTTCTATAAGCTCCTTCGTGCAGTCGGTGAGATTTCTTGCACCGCCGGGGGTGATGTATACCATATCCTCGATACGGCAGCCGTACTTGCCCTCAAGATAGATTCCGGGTTCGACCGTTACGATATCTCCTGCCCTGAGCTTTCTGTCTCCCGAGCGGGGGCTGAGTGCAGGCGCTTCATGTACCTCAAGGCCAACGCCGTGACCCAGGGCGTGACCGAAGGCACCCTCGTATCCTCTGCCGTATATAATATCTCTTGCAATCTTATCCATCTTGAAGCAGCTTTCGCCCTCCTTGATAGCGTCGAGAGCTGCCAGCTGTGCGTCAAGCACCGTATTATAGAGATGCTTCATCTTTTCGTCGGCCTTGCCGATGACTATGGTTCTCGTCATATCGGAATGGTATCCGCCGACAGTAGCGCCGAAATCAAGGGTGAGAAAGCCGCGCTCGAGCTTCACGTTACGGGGAACGCCGTGGGGGGAGGAGGAATTTTTTCCGCTTACGGCGATAGTCTCAAAGCTTGCACCCTCGCTTCCGTTCTTTCTCATAAGAAACTCAAGCTGAGCCGCAACAAAGGTCTCGGTGCAGTCGTAATTGATAAGGGGCAGAAGCTCCGTAAAGGATCTTTCGGCAATACGCTGTGCCTTAACGATGCATTCAACCTCGCCCTCGTCCTTGGAAACTCGAAGCTCGTAAAGAATATCCCCTGCGGGAACTGCTTCATAGGCGGGAAGCTCTTTTCTGAGATTTTCAAGGCTTCTTGCGGTGAGGATAGCGTCCTCGTAGGCTACGTTTTTTGCACCGCAGACGTTCAGCGCCTCGCCAAGCCACTCTTTTCTCGGGCCTGCAGGCATGATCACCTGAAAGTCATCTGCACTGATCTCTCTTTTTGCGGCCTCGATATATCTGAAATCCTCAAAGGCGAATGCGCCTGCATCACGGGTGATAAGAAGGCATCCGTCGGGATTTGCAAAGCCTGAAAGATAGAGGTGGTTTTCGGGGCTCGTTATATAAAGGGCATCAAATCCCTTTTCCTTCATCAGCGCTCTGAGCTTAATAAGTCTTTCTGACATGGCAACTCCTTACTTCGTATGTGTTTTTTTGTATTTTTTCATATAGGGCTTTTCAAGCCATCTTTTGAATCTGAAGAATGCAGAGGTTCTGTCCTTAATGGGGGGGACGATTATTGCGGGGATACCGAACCGCTTTCCTGCGGCGCAGTCTGTAAGGAGCTGGTCGCCGAGAAGAACGCATTCGCTCTTATCAAGACCCAGATCCTTTGCCGCCGCCTTCAGGTTTTTATAGGAGGGCTTCCCGGATTTTGCGTAAGCCACAAGGGAAAGCTCTGCATTGAAGCCGCGGACGCGATCCCAGTCGTTGTTTGAAACGAAGGCGATCTCGATGCCCTCAGCCCGCATTCCCTTTATCCATTCAAGAAGGGCGGGAGGCGGGGTGGGATCGTCGTAGGTAGCAAGGGTATTATCTATATCGCAAAGGAGGGCTTTTCCTCCCATTGATCTTACAAGCTCGGGGGTAACGCAGGCATAGGTATCGACAACGAGGTCGGGCATAAGCCATTTTTCAAATATCATTTCGTCCTCCAACATATATATTCAGTATATACTACCATATTATTTGCATTTTTTCAACGGAGTTTTTTCAATGATTTTCAATTTGTTAATACTTTCGGGGCGATTTTATAATACAATAGGAGTACAATTCATTTTAATCAAATGAATAATGGAGGCCGCTATGCGTTTTCGTGACAGGCTCGCCCGTTTCTTCTACGGAAGATACGGCACCGATGCTTTATACTACTTTTTATTCGGAGTTTACTTTGTTTTATGGGGTGCGCTTCTTTTTATCGGCATCCCGCCCGTAAGACTTATTCTTTCAATACTTCAAAACTGTGTTTTTGTCTGGATGATCTTTCGTGTATTCTCAAGAAACACGTATAAGAGAAGGCAGGAAAACGAAGCCTTTCTCGGCTTTTTCAAGACGATAAAAAACTTCTTCATTCTCACAAAAAACCGTATCCGCGACGTAAAGGGCTTCAGATACAGAAAATGTACTCACTGCAAGGCAATGCTCAGGCTCCCCAAAAGAAAGGGCGAGCATCCTGTTATCTGCCCCCGCTGCAAAAAGAGGTTCATAGCTAAGATCAGATTTTAATAAATCAGAGGATATAAAAATGAATAAGAAAAATTATCTCAGCAAGACCTGCGATCTCATAATGGAAACCCACGAGGAGTATATCAGAGTCCGCTCCGGCGTAGAGCGTCTTATCCTTCCCATTACTCAGGAGTACGGTCTCACGCCCATTCAGGTATCCGTTCTCAACCTTATCAGAAAAACGGAAAATGCCACGGTCTCCAGTCTTTTCCGCGCCCTTGACTTCAATCAGGGCAATATGTCATCCCTTTGTAAAAAGCTTGAGGCTGACGGCTTTATCGAAAAATCAAGAAGCACCGAGGACGAAAGAAAAAGCTATCTTTCCCTTACGGATAAGGGATATATGGCCCTTCACGGCATAGACGAGTTTTTCAATTTCACCGATGACGAGTGCTGGCTTACAGAGGAAGAATTTCTGGAGGCGGAGAAGGCTATTACGTTGCTGAGAAATGCCGCCAAAAAGGTAAACGATAGGCTCGAGGAGACTCTCCTCGCTGCAAAAAACGGAGAATACAATGCTTGAACTAAAAAACATAACTAAAAACTATTCTGCCGGAACCACAGAGGTAAAGGCTCTCAAGGGCATCAGCCTGCGTTTTCGCAAGAGCGATTTCGTATCTATCCTGGGCCCCTCAGGCTGCGGAAAGACTACTATGCTCAACATCATCGGCGGTCTTGACCAGTATACCGACGGAGATCTGATAATCAATTCAAAAAGCACGAAGGACTATAAGGACAGGGATTGGGACACTTACCGAAACCACTCCATCGGCTTCGTTTTCCAGAGCTATAACCTTATTCCCCATCAGTCGGTGCTCCAGAACGTTGAGCTTGCCCTCACCCTCTCCGGCGTTTCCAAAAAGGAGCGCCGTCAGCGCGCAGTTGCAGCACTTGAGAGAGTAGGACTTGGAGACCAGCTTAAAAAGCGCCCCTCCGAAATGTCCGGCGGTCAGATGCAGAGGGTTGCCATCGCCCGCGCCCTTGTAAACAATCCCGACATCATCCTGGCGGATGAGCCCACGGGAGCACTTGATACGGAGACCAGCGTTCAGGTCATGGAGATACTCAAGGAGATCTCGAAGGACCGCCTCGTTATTATGGTAACCCATAACCCCGAGCTTGCGGATAAGTATTCAACGAGAATCATCCGAATGATTGACGGCGTCATCACCTCCGATTCCGCTCCCCTTACAGAGGAGGAGGCAGAAGGCTACAGAAAAGAGGATCTTCGCGCACTCGAAGAGCAGAAGGCAAAGAAAAAGAAGGAAAAAAAGCCCTCTATGTCCTTTGCTACAGCCTTCGGTCTTTCACTCAAAAACCTCTTTACGAAAAAAGGCAGAACAGCCCTCACATCCTTTGCGGGAAGCATCGGTATTATCGGTATTGCTCTTATCTTCGCCCTTTCAAACGGAGCAACGACGTATATCAACACCGTTCAGGAGGATACACTCTCGGCTTACCCTCTTACCCTTGAGGCAACGACTGTTGATATGGGCACCCTTATGCAGACCTTTATGGGCATCGATCCCGAAACTGAGGAGAATGAGGACGGCAAGGTCTACTCTCAGTCGGTTATGATCGATATGCTCAACGCTCTCAATAATATGGAGACCACGGAAAACGACCTCAAGGCGTTCAAGGCGTATCTTGAGGATCATATAGAATCGGACAGCGATCTGGATATTGCCCTCAACGGTGTTCAGTATTCCTACGACCTTGATCTGCTCGTTTATACAAAGGACGTCGACGGTAAGATCATTCGCTCCGATTCAGAAGAGCTTATGATGGAAGCCATCAGCAAATATATGGGCATGGATATGGCAGGAATGATGAGTTCCACCAACGGCACGGCATTCGGTTCAATGATGCAGGCTGAAAGCTCCATGATGGCAGGAAACGTCTGGACGGAGATCCTTTCCTCCAAGGACGGAAAGCTTGTAAGCCCCGTGGTTGAAGGTCAGTACGAGGTGATTTACGGCTCATGGCCCAACGAATACAACGAGATTGTTCTTGTTGTCAATGAAAACAACGAGATCGACGATATGACCCTTTACGCCCTCGGCCTCAATTCCGAGGAGGAGGTGAAGGAAGCCTTTGATGCAGTTCTCAAGGGAACGGAGATCACTACCGAGAAAAAGAGCTGGACTTATGAGGAGATCTGCGATATGGATTTCCGCGTTATCCTCAATTCCTCCTGCTACACCCTTGACGAGGCCACGGGACTTTATACGGATATGAGAGAGACTGAAGCCGGTCTCCAGCTTCTCTGGGCTGACGGCTTTGATCTCAAGGTATCCGGAATCATCCGCAAAAACGAGGATGCTACCAGCGCAATGATCACGGGCAGCATCGGCTACACCAAGGCACTTACAGAGTACGTTATCAAGGAATCCTCCAAGGCAGCAAGTGTAGAGGCACAGAAGAACGATCCCGGAACCGATATATTCACGGGTCTTCCCTTCAGCGAAAATACAGGCAGCCTTTCAGACAGCGAGAAGAAGGCAGAATTCCTCGCTTACGTAAATTCACTCAGCGACGATAAAAAGGCAGAGCTTTATAAGGTAATGGCAAGCCTCCCCACAGAGGAGGAGGTAAGCGCAATTGTAGAGCAGTCCATGGCGGCAGTAAGCGTTGACGAAATGAAGGCAACTCTTTCTCAGGTCATGGTCCAGAGCACGGGAATGAGCGAGTCTGATGTAAAAGCATCCCTCGAAAAGATGAGCGAGGAGGATATCGCAGAGTATTATACTCAGATAGTCACAGCTCAGATCACTATGCAGCTTACGGAACAGAAGATGCAGGCGATGGCAGGTCTCGATGCTCAGACCCTCATAGTAATGCTTGAAAGCACTGTGGATACACTTACAGACGAGGCGGCAGCCCTCTTTTACGACGAGGTACTCGAGTTCTCTGAGAGCACCTACGAAAAGAACCTTACCGCCCTCGGCGCCATCGACCTTGAATCTCCCGCAAAGATCAACCTCTTTGCATCCACCTTCGAGAATAAGGATATCATCGAGGAGGCGATCTCAGACTATAACAAGGACGTTGACGAGATCCGCCGTATACGCTATACCGACTACGTTGGTATAATGATGTCCTCCATTACTACTATCATCAACGCAATCACCTACGTGCTTATCGCATTCGTTGCCATCTCCCTCGTAGTATCCTCCATCATGATCGGAGTTATCACCCTTATCTCCGTTCAGGAAAGAACTAAGGAGATCGGTATTCTCCGTGCTATCGGTGCATCCAAGAAGAACGTTTCCAGTATGTTCAATGCGGAAACAGTTATCATCGGATTCACCTCCGGACTTCTCGGTGTTGTTATCACCGCCCTTCTCTGTTTCCCCATCAACGCCATTATTCAGGCCCTTACGGGAATCGGAAATATCAGAGCGATCCTGCCCATTGGTGCGGCAGTTATCCTCGTTGCAATCAGCGTGCTCCTCACCCTGATAGCAGGAATCATCCCCTCAAGAAGCGCCGCAAAGAAGGACCCCGTGGAAGCACTCAGAACCGAATAAAGATCAGAAAAATAACCTCTTCGCCAAAAGCGAAGAGGTTATTTTTCATTTTCCGTATCGATATATTCTGCAATGTCGGAAAGGGAGCAGCCGAGGATTTTGCAGAGCTGATCCAATGTGTAGGTATTAACGTTTCCGTTCTTTCTTAAACGGTCCAGCTGGCCCGTGCTGATATGATATTCTTTAATAAGCTTGTATTGAGAGATATTTTTGTCCTTCATAGTTTTCCAAAGCTTTTCATAACTTATCATGTATTCCCCCCCCTCTTAGTTTTAGTATAAATTAATGTACATAACTTGACAATTGCCCGTAAACGGGCTATACTTTAATTGATATACGGCTTAATTTTTATGGAAATCGTATGAAAAGCCGGTTTGTTCATACGTATTTTCATAGTATTCCGTGTACTGTAGTAAATATTATTTATGGAGGAAAAATATATGCAAAAGACAAAAAAGGCTGTGGCTGTCTGCCTTGCCCTCTGTCTTGTTATCGGATGTACGTTTGTGCTTTATGCGGCAAACGCAAGCGTTACGCCCGGTGACGTAAACGGAGACGGCGAGATAAACGCCATGGACATCAACATCATCAAGCGGGTCCTTGCGGGAGCTGTTACCCTTGAAGAGAAGTATCTCAGCGCGGCTGACCTGAACGGTGACGGAGAGGTCAACTCCTTTGATTCGAATTTTATTTCAAGAGTAGCCTCGGGAAGCGGTATACCCTCAGCACCCTCTGTACCCGAAAGAACAGAGCCATCCATCGTCGTTGAAAGCGTCAGGGCGACGGCAGGAGCAAAAAGCGTTGAGGTAACGGTGTCCGTTGAAAATAACCCCGGCATCCTTGCTATGATGCTTACCTGCACCTATGATTCAAGCGCTCTGACTCTTACGGGCGCAACAAGCGAAGACGCTCTGTCTGCCCTTAATCTTACGAAGCCCGGAAAGCTTGCGTCCCCCTGTAACTTCATCTGGGACGGAGTTGAGCTTAACGAGGGCGATATTAAGGACGGAGCGATGCTCACTCTCATCTTTGACGTTGCGGATAATGCGGCGTCAGGAGAATACGAGATCGCATTTTCGTATTCCGCAGGCGGAATCATTGATAATAATATGCTGCCCGTTGAGTTCGACGTGGTAAACGGCGGCATCGTTATCGGCTGATATTAAGAGAGGAAAATTAAAATGAAAAAGAAAATACTTTCTTTGCTTTTGGCGCTCGTGTTTGTTGTAACGGCGTTCCCTCTGGGTGCCGTGGCAGCGTTTGCCGCAGAGGCAAGCACGGATGCAACTGTAGTCAGCGTTGAGAGTGCAAGTGCCCTTGGCGGCTCAACGGTGGACGTTAACGTAACCATCAAAAATAACCCCGGCATTCTTGCGGCAAGCCTTACCTTCACCTACAGCGAGGGGCTTACCCTTACGGCAGCATCAAACGGCGAGGCATTTTCTCACCTTACGATGACAAAGCCGGGACAGTTCGTATCCCCCTGTACGTTCGTATGGGACGCATCAGAGATCGCAGACAGCGATATCAAGGACGGAACTGTTCTCACCCTCACCTTTGCGGTAAGCGAAGAGGTTGAGGCGGGAACAGACCTTATCGTAAACGTTTCCTGTAATAAGGGCGACGTGATCGACGGCAACCTGAACGCGGTATCTGTGGCAACCGTAGGCGGAGTAGTAAGCATTATCGACTTCACCCCCGGCGACCTTAATAACGACGGAACGGTCTCTCCTCTTGACCTTGTGTTTATGAGAAGATACCTTGCGAGCGGCTACGATATATCCATAATTGAAGAAGCAGCAGACGTAAATGCAGACGGCTTCATCAACGTAACAGACCTCGTTCTTATCCGCCGTTATCTTGCAGGCGGCTACGACGTAGACCTGACCCCCTCCCACAAGAAGTGCGAGCATGAGCTGATGATGGAAATCGAAGCCAGGGAGGTCACCTGTACAGAGAACGGTAATATCGCATACTGGTACTGCCCCTCCTGTGAAAACTGCTATGCTGACAGCAGTGCAACCGAAAAGGTCGCATATGAGGACGTAGTAATCGAAGCTGAGGGACATAAGGCAGTTGTAGATCCTGCGGTAGAGCCTACGTACGAGTCAACCGGCCTCACGGAGGGATCTCACTGTTCAGTCTGCGGCGAGGTGCTTGTGGCACAGAAAGTTCTTCCCAAGCTTGAGAAGGACGAATATTCCATTACTTATTACATTTCAAACAATGACAGTTATCTTGCGGGAATCACGATCGAAAATCCGAATCCCTCCGTATATACTGCTGAGGACGGACTGAGGCTTGCAAACCTCAACGTTCCCGGCTACGTATTCGAGGGATGGTATGACGGTGCCGGATCAAACGGCGAGCTTGTCAAAACCATTGCCAAGGGTGAAACGGGCGATATTGAGCTTTACGCAAGATGGACCCTTGTTGAATACACGGTAATGTTCGAGTCAGAGCTTATCCCTGTTGAAAGCACCGCCTATACCGTAGACAAGGGAACGGTTCTTCCTTCTCCCTCTCTTGACGGATATATCTTTGCCGGATGGTCCGATGATGAAGGAAACATCATCAAAAAGATCTCCGTGGGAACAACGGGTCATAAGACCTATATGGCAAACTGGCTCTCAGAAAGAAACCAGGCCTGGACAAAGACAAAGCTTGATGCGCCTATTGTATACGAGGATGAAAACGTTATTCTCTTTACATACGAGATCGGTGAGATAAGAAACGTTCCTCTTTACGTTATCCACGATTTTGGCAAGATCAACTCCAACGGTGTTGAGAAGACCGTAACGAAGACTTATTCCACAACTGTATCCGAGTCACAGATGGAAACCTATACCGAAACGGTTTCCAAGGCAACTACGGATTCCTACGGATGGACACTTTCAAACGGCTGGTCTGAAAGCGTATCCGTAAACGAGGAGTGGGCAAAGGAAAACGGTATCACCACAGAGGAAGCCCAGACTATATGTACAACTGACAGCGGCAACTGGTATGTATCAAACGGCTCAAGCGGAAGCACCACCAGTCAGCAGCTTGATATCACGGATTCTCACAAGCTTGAAACGTCTACGAATAATAAGAAGTCATATGGTAATACTGAAACCAATGCTTCCACAAACATGGAAGCTCACGTGGACTTAACACTGGAATCGAAAATTGCTCCCGGTACAAAGGGCAGCATTAATACTGGAGTAAGCGTTGGTGCACAGAATTCCGCTACAGTTCAAAAGGGCTGGAGCAACGATGATACCACCGGTAGCGAGGAGGGAAGTTCTGAGCGTCACGAGACCAACCTGTCAAATACGGCAAGCTGGAACTCAAGCTCAGGATATGGCGGAAGCTCCTCCACAAGTAACAGTATTACAGTATCCAAGGCTATTTCGGAAAAGATCAGCCAGAAGTACGGATATGGTGAGCAGTATATCAATACAGGAGATGAAAGCCAGACACAGGGCTACGTTTCCAGCGAAGCAAGCTCAGATCAGTATTCTTCATCTGTAGTGTACTCCACCGTCACAACAGAAGAGGTAACCGCTACTTATACAACGAGCAACACAATGTCCGGATACCACCGCTGGATCATGGCGGGCACGGCTCACGTGTTTGCAGTTGTTGGATATGATATTGCAACAAAGTCCTATTTCGTATACAACTATACTGTTATGGACGATGAAATACATGAGTTTGAGGACTACTCTTATTCATACAGCTCCTATAACGACAATGAAAACGGTATCATCAAGTTTGAAGCGCCTACAGATATCGTAGACTATGTAGCAGACAGAGTATGCGAGAGTGACGGACTTGAAGTAAGCAAGGACGGAGTTATCACAGGCTATAGCGGAACAGATACCTTTGTTGTGATTCCTGAGTATAAGGTTATCAAAAATCTTGACGGAACACCCTCCGTTATTAAGGTAACAGGCATCAGTGCAGATGCTTTCAGAGGTAATGAGAGCATTCAGGTTGTTGGCCTTTCCGACTTTATTACTGATATTCCTGAAGGCGCTTTTGAAAATTGCACGGCTCTTGAGGAGGTATACGGTGCAAATGTCAGTTGTGTCGGCGACCGTGCATTTGCAGGCTGTGTTTCTGTTAAGAATGGCGTTATCGGCGATCTTGTCGAGACAATGGGAGACGATGTCTTTGCAGGTCTTGACAGTCTTTCTGCAAAGGCTGCCAATATGAGCATCGTTAAGGCAGCGCTTGCATCCGGTGCCAAGAATATCAAGGTAGAGATCTCCGATAAATGTACAGACCTTTCCGACATCACCCTGAAGGTTACAGATTCCACCAACGAATTTACCTTCAACGGCTACGGCAAGGAGTTTTCAAACGTTTATATCGAGTCCGATGCTGCAAAGACCGCAGTTCACAGAGCAGTATTCCATTCAACATCAAAGGCACCCCTGAGGATCTCATCTCCGGATGTAGTCTTCCAGGAGGTAAACGTAACCTCACCTTCTCTGGGAATAATCCTTTCTGCGGAGACCGCAAACGTAGCACTTTACGGAGAGTCATACGTTACAACCGCAAGCTCAAATACAATGCTTTCAAAGAATATCGTTCTTTCAAAGCTTAATAACGATTATTACAGCCATCTTACCGTCACAGGAAATTACCTGATCTGCGGCGAGGTAACAAACAGCGAATATCTGACCGTTCAGGAAGGAGAGCTTATCACTATCGATGCGGCGACTTTCGATAAGTATGCAAACGGTGTTGTGAACGTAACCTTTAATGCAAACGGCGGTACCGTTTCCACTTCCCAGAAGAGCGTTTGCTACGGCGATTCTTACGGAGAGCTGCCCGTTCCTCAGAGATCAAACTATACCTTTGCGGGATGGTATACGCAGGCAAGCGGCGGAACCGAGGTCCTTGCCGACACTCTTGTAACGTCTTTTGAAAATCATACACTCTATGCCCGTTGGTCCGCAAATACATTTACGGTAACCTTCAACGGAGGCGGCGGTAACGTAACTACCACCAGC
The DNA here is from genome assembly GCA_015063955.1 of Oscillospiraceae bacterium. Lineage (GTDB taxonomy): Bacteria > Bacillota > Clostridia > Oscillospirales > CAG-272 > Avispirillum. The sequence continues at coordinate 13,345 of SVTD01000048.1, forward strand.
AAGACCGTTACCTTCGGCAACGCGTACGGTACGCTTCCCACACCTACAAGAACAGGCTTTAAGTTCCTCGGATGGTATAATCCCGGCGGAGCCAAGGTCACTGCCGATACCGTCCAGACAACGGCCTCCAATATTACTCTTACTGCGCGCTGGACCCCCGTGGGCTATCACGTAACCTGGAATACCGGAACCGGATATACTATCGTTGTTAAACGCACGTCATCTCCTTATGCAGGAGCTGTGCGTGGCGAGCTTGCGTACGGCGCAACCGTCTTCTACGGAGACGTGCTCAGTATCTCCTACGTTCCTGCGTCAAATTATGAGATCGTTACTCACGGAGCAACGTCCGTTACGGTCGTGGACTTTGTAACCCCTACAACCATTTACGCTACGGCAAAGCTTAAGGCCACACATATAAGAACCCTGAACAGCACTGCTGAAAACAGGATCCGATACTATATGGAGATATACGTAGCGGGCAATCAGCTTCTCATTAAGGGCTGGATGTACGATGTAGCAGACCCGGGCAGATGCCTGACTATCGATATCAACTCGATCTACCGTTCTGATACGGACCGTGTGAACTCTTCATGCCCCGTTGCGGGAAATCACGGATTTGAGATATATCAGGGACCGTATTCCGGAAACCAGCGTATTATGATCCATACCTGGGCGAGCGGTGTTGCGAATCCGATTCTGTTGTGGGATTCCTTCAGCGATTCAGGTTATCCTCAGTGCTGGGTACCTTTCCCGTCCTGAGTTAAGTAATACACACAAAAAAGGGACTGTCGCAAAGGACAGTCCCTTTAATTTTTATCGGGCTTCTGACCCGGCAAAACCGAACCAAGAGCTCAGCTGAGCGAAGAAACTCAGAAATTAATGAAAAGGTTCTACGATTATGCCGATATGCTTCCTTATGCCACCAAACATCAAAAATCTTCTGAGCGTTTTATATCGAAACTTGCTGAAATGGGCAAAAAAATGCGAAAAGGATATTGAAAAAAAGTGAGATAGTCTGTATAATAAATGTGTATAACAATAATTCAAAAGGAGACTAGACCAATGAGCTTAGTTTATTCAAAAGAAGTTGAAAACATGTGCTGCGTTGCTAAGGGTCCCGACCACGGTCCCGCTCCCATTCCCGAAGAGGGCAAGTGGGTTCAGGCAAAGCAGATCACAGACATCTCCGCATACACCCACGGTGTGGGCTGGTGTGCTCCCCAGCAGGGCGCTTGCAAGCTGTCCCTCAACGTTAAGGACGGTATAATCGAAGAGGCTCTCGTTGAGACTATCGGCTGCTCCGGTATGACTCACTCAGCTGCTATGGCTGCTGAGATCCTCCCCGGCAAGACTCTCCTTGAGGCTCTTAACACAGACCTCGTTTGTGACGCTATCAACACAGCTATGCGTGAGCTTTTCCTCCAGATCGTATACGGCCGCAGCCAGTCCGCTTTCTCCGAGGGCGGTCTCGTAATCGGCGCAGGTATGGAAGACCTTGGTAAGGGCGAGCGTTCCATGGTTGGTACTATGTACGGTACAAAGGCTAAGGGCGTTCGTTACCTCGAAATGACAGAGGGCTACTGCACAAGAATGGCTCTCGATGCTGATAACCAGGTTATCGGCTACGAGTTCGTTTCTCTCGGCAAGATGACCGACTTCATCAAGAAGGGCATGGAGCCTAACGAAGCATACGAGAAGTCCAAGGGTACATACGGCAGATTCGCTGATGCTGTTAAGTACATCGATCCCCGTAAGGAATAATTGAAGGAGGAAATAACAATGGCTAAATTTGAAGGTTACGAAAGACGCGAGGCGAAGATTCTCGCCGCTCTCGCTGAATACGGCATTTCCTCTATCGATGAGTGCAAGGAAATCTGTGATGCTAAGGGTATCGACCCCTATAAGATCGTTGAAGAAACACAGCCCATCGCATTCGAGAATGCAAAGTGGGCGTACACAGTAGGCGCTGCTATCGCAATCAAGAAGGGCTGCACAAAGGCTGCTGACGCTGCTGCCGCTATCGGTATCGGTCTCCAGTCCTTCTGTATCCCCGGCTCCGTTGCTGAAAACCGTAAGGTTGGTCTCGGCCACGGTAACCTCGGTTCTATGCTCCTTTCTGAGGAGACAGAGTGCTTCTGCTTCCTCGCAGGCCACGAGTCCTTTGCAGCAGCAGAGGGCGCTATCAAGATCGCTCTTAATGCAAACAAGGTCAGAACAAAGCCCCTCCGCGTTATCCTTAACGGTCTTGGCAAGGACGCTGCAATGATCATCTCCCGTATCAACGGCTTTACATACGTTCAGACTCAGTTCGATCCCGCAACTGAGGAGGTTACAGTTGTTAAGGAAACTCCTTACTCCAACGGTCCCCGCGCTGACGTTAAGTGCTACGGTTCCGACAGCGTACCCGAAGGCGTTGCTATCATGAGACTTGAGAACGTAGGCGTTTCCATCACAGGTAACTCCACTAACCCCACAAGATTCCAGCACCCCGTTGCAGGAACATATAAGAAGTGGGCTATCGAGAACGGCGTTAAGTACTTCTCCGTTGCATCCGGCGGCGGTACAGGAAGAACCCTCCATCCCGATAACATGGCAGCAGGCCCCGCTTCCTACGGTATGACAGATACTATGGGACGTATGCACGGCGACGCGCAGTTCGCAGGCTCCTCCTCCGTACCCGCACACGTAGAAATGATGGGCCTCATCGGCGCCGGCAACAACCCCATGGTTGGTATGACTGTTGCTGTAGCAGTTGCTATCGAAGAGGCTTCTAAGTAATCCTTTGTTTATAAGGGTTTATAGTAGTTTTTAACTTTTGAAAACTGCAAAATTTGATTAAGAATCAGTTAGACCCATCATTTCGAGGTTCACCTCGGTGATGGGTCTAATGTTTTATATGAATGAATACGAAGCCGCAGTAAACGCGGCAAGTGTTATTATGTGTGTAAATTGCTATAATAACTATAAGTATGCGCAAGAAGCGCTTGATGAAATGCCAATAAATTAAACAACTAAAAATGATACAAGCAATGGTTTCCATAATTTCACAAGCAGAACACAGTGAAAAACCTTGTATTTCCGTTTTAGAAAACTATTGGATTTTTGTTCTTCTCCCAAAATTCAGAAGTCACCTTTGGTGGATTCTGTGTAGAGATGATGGGTCTTATCGGCGCGGGCAACAACCCACAGGTTTTGATGATTGTTGCAGTAGCAGTTGCTATGGTCGAGGCTTGCAAGTAATAGGAAAAACGGTCGCTTTTTGAAAAAAGCTCCGCAAAAACTTTAAAAAATTGGACACATCATTTTGAGGTTTAACCTCATGATGTGTCCAATCTTTTTGCGAGGTTTTATGATGAAAAGGCTGAAAAAGAATACTGATTGTATTGATGAAGCCAAGAGAGAACAGAGAGAGAAACATCATGGATCTTAAAGCAACGCAAAAAGTGATCTATCAAAATAAGATAGATAAAGGATTCAACACTACCGACGTTAATAAAGAATTCTGCTTGCTTTACGGCGAAGTAAGTGAAGCCTACGAAGCGTGGAGAAAGCAGGAAAGCAGTATCGGCGAGGAACTTGCTGATGTTGCTATATGTTTGCTTGGTCTTTCTGAAATACTGGGCATTGATCTCGAAAAAGAAATTGAGAAAAATAGAGGTTAATAAGAATAGAAAATACGAAACCATTGACGGAGTTATTAAAAGAATATAAACTGCAAATAAAAATACATAGAATTGGAGACTGAATGATGGGAATTGGAATTCAGATTTGTGGATTAAATGGAAGTGGAAAGAGCACTCTTGGAAGGGCTTTGGCTGAAAAAATAGGTTTTTATTTTATCGATGATGAGAATTTGTATTTTTCGAG
>SVTD01000049.1 GCA_015063955.1 Oscillospiraceae bacterium
AAGAACTATCTTACTGTTATAGTTAAACTGAATATGGTAGTCTACACGGTATTATTTATTCTATCATTTCTCGCTTAACCAAATTCTCAGATAGTTCGCACCCAGGTAGCAACCCTCATCCGTCAGCCTTACGGCTGCCACCTTCCCCCAAATCATGGGGGAAGGACTTACTATGTTCAGCTTCCTACAGTTCGATAAACCCGAATTTGAAAGTACGCATCGCGTGCTGATGTAGGCGGCGGGCAAGGGTCTGCCGCCCTATGGGGTACCTGTCAACAGTCCGACAAACCCGAATTTGAAGACCGGTTCGCGTGCAGATGGGCGGGAGCAGCAAGCGGCTCCCCTACGATATCGTGAGTGCAAACACACCGACAAACCCAAATCTATATATAACCCTTTTTCAAAGTTTTTTGGAGTGCAGAACCTTTTTTTCAAAAAAGGTTTTGCGTCCCGTCCCTGTCCCCGTCCCCCGTCCCTGTCTCTGCAGGATGCTCGGACTGAAAAAACGGTCAAGGCGAAAGCCTTGACCGTTTTTTCAGTCGTCTATACAGGAATAGAGGATATTTCTGAGGCGGGGTGCCACGTACCATTCCTGATTATTCAACATATGATGTGCGTAGAACATTGAAAGCTCGTTATCGGGATCGATAAGGGCAAAGCCTCCTGCCGCCCCTGTCCATCCGAATTCTCCGCAGGGGCCGCTGGAGCCGCCCTTTGCAGGGTCCTTCATGGTACGGACGCCGAGTCCGTAGCTGTATCCGGGAAGGTGAGACCAGTCCATGCCCGTCTCCTGCTCTTTTGTCAGCATAGGAGCGCGCATCATATCGATAGTTCTCGATGCGATGATCCTTCTTCCGTCGGGAAGCTTTCCCTTTGCCGCAAGAACGCTCATAAGATAAGCCATCTCGCTGACGGTGGAAACAACGCCTGCGCCGCCGGAATGATATTCATCTCCGAAGATCGCCCAGTTTTCCTGATAATCGGGGCGCTCTATGCGATCCGCGGCATCGTTGAAGGAATACTGAACCGCCATTTCGCCTCTGTATCTTTCATCAAGTCCGTAGGCTGTTTTTTTGAGTCCCAGAGGATCAAAGATCCTTTCCTTTGCAACCTCTCCGAGCTTCTTGCCCGTGATGACCTCAACGATCGCGCCAAGCACGTCGTGGGAAAGGCCGTAGCACCAGCGCTCTCCGGGATGAAGGAACATAGGGTCACCTGCAAGGGCTGCCATGATCTCAACGGTGGGACAGTGGGGTGCATACTTCTCGCGGGCTGCCTTGAGAGCGGGAGATTCGCAGTTATAATCAAGTCCCGAGGTCATGGTAAAGAGATCGCGGATTGTGATCTCGCGGCGTGCGGGAACGATGCTTTCGTTACCCTCTCCGTCCCGCTCCTTTACGGTTACGTTCTTCCACTCGGGAATGAACTTTGAAACGGGATCCGTAAGCTCGTACTTTCCCTCCTCCCAAAGAGTGAGGGCGGTCACGCAGGTAACGATCTTTGAGATGGAATACATAAACATACGGTGGTTATCGGGGTCAAGCCTGATCCCGTTTTCCATATCCGCATATCCTGAGGAATACTCAAATACTACTTCTCCCTTATGATACACCTTGCAGGCACAGCCGGGGATGCGCCAGGAGGTGAGATGATCCATAAAATCTGAAAGCTTTTTAAAATCCATATCAGTTACCACAGTTATTCAAGGATATAAACGCGAACTCCTCTTCTGCCGTAGGTGGCAGTAAGGGGATTTGATCTGTCAAAGCAGATGTCGATAATGTTTCCCTTTATCGCTCCGCCCGTATCAGCCGCAATTCTGACGCCGATGCCGGGAATATAGAGCTTTGTTCCCAGAGGGATAACTCTGGGGTCCACCGCAACCACGTTTTCATCGGCAGGAAGACCGGAAGCCGTCGTTCCTCCGCTGTAATAGAAGGTGGAGTCGCAATCGAGATAATGAGAGAAGTAATAGGTCTGTCCGCCTACTCTGACGGAGCCACCCACGCCTCTGTACACAACGGCGGAAATGGGGTAGGAGCTTGTATACTCGCGAACCACGGTTCTTTCCGTTTCCTTACCGTTTACGTATGTAACGCTGTACTCAACAGTGGATTTTCCGTAAACGCCTCGGCGGGAGATCTTCTCCGTTCCCTTGGGGATCGTCTGAACGTCGTAGTATTCGGTTTCATAAGCGATCTCGGTATGAGAATAATCAGTACCGTAGCTCAGCTCGTCTACGGAGATAACGGTATCAGACGTAATACTGTCATCCTCCTCTGCTCTGAGCAGATCGTACTTATCAAGAGAGATGCCCAGAAGCTCTATAAGCTCGCCGACGGTTCTCTCTGCGCTGACACAGCTGACGTCATCCTTTGAGTAGAAATCAAAGGTTACCGTGTAGCGGCTTTCGGGAAGATCACGCGAGGACGCTGATTCCTCGGGATCCATTGTGTAGGACTCAAGCTGGTCCTCGGTAACGATATGCTTTTTCGCACCGATAACGCAGTCGGAAAGGGTAACCTCCCCGTCCTCGCCGTAGACCATCATAGTCAGTCCCACAACGAGCCCCGTGCAGATGCAGGTGAAGGCAACGGCAGCCACCGTTACCTTTAAGCTGAGAGAAGTATCCTTGATCTTTTTGAAAAGCTTCGCAAAGAAAAGGCCGATCTCCTCGATAACGCAAAGGATAACGATGCCAACAAAGGACAACGCCTTCGCTACGGGGTTCTTTTTCTTATTCTTCTTTTGGGGAGCGTTGCCTGCTCCCACTCCTCGGGCAGAGCCCTCGGGAGCGTATGATCTGTTTTCGGTATTCTTTTTCAAATAGCTCACCACCCTGATCTTTCTAAGCTGACGCTTTTGGGATATAGCAGAATCGCTGTTTGTTTTTCGCCAAAAAAATGATTTTTGCCTATATACAAACGGTTGAAAATATTGTATAATAGACGTATAAAGGGAGAATTTGATTGCCCTGAAAATGGTCAATACCGAAGTATTATAACATATAGTTTACAAAAAATCAACCCCTAATGTACATTGTCCCATAAACACACCAATGTGGAGGTAATTATGATATCCTTAAAGCCTATTCACGACAAAAAAGCCTTCATTATCGACATGGACGGCGTTATCTATCACGGCAACACTCTCCTCCCCGGAGTGCCCGAATTCGTTGACTGGATGTATTCCAACAACAAGCAGTTTCTCTTCCTCACAAACTCCAGCGAGCGTGCTCCCAGAGAGCTTTCCACAAAGCTTGCAAGAATGGGGCTTGAGGTGGACGAGAGCCATTTCTACACCTCTGCCCTTGCCACCGCATCCTTCCTCAAGAGCCAGTGCCCCGGCGGAAGCGCGTACGTTATCGGCGAGCCCGGACTCCTCAACGCCATCTACGAGGCAGGCTTTACCATGAACGACTATAATCCCGATTACGTTGTTTTCGGCGAAACACGCTCCATCAGCTACGAAAAGATCGAAAAGGCCGTTAAGCTCGTTCAGAACGGAGCAAAGCTTATCGGCACAAACTCCGACCTTACGGGCCCCACGGATGCAGGCAGGATAATGCCCGCCTGCCGCGCCCTCATTTCTCCCATAACCCTGACCACAGGCGTTAACGCCTACTATATCGGCAAGCCCAATCCTCTTATTATGCGCCACGCCCTGAAGAAGCTGGGCGTCCACCGTGCCGAGGCTGCCATCGTGGGCGACAGAATGGATACGGATATCGTTGCAGGCATCGAAAGCGAGCTTGATACCGTTCTCGTTCTTTCAGGCGTTACCGATATGGAAACTATGAAGCTTTTCCCCTACCGTCCTGCATATATTTTGAACGGCGTGGGAGACATTCCTCGGGATGAAATAGAGAAGCTCGGCTGATTTTTTCAGTTTTTTGGGGGATTTTTTCAAAAAATCCCCTTTTTGTTTTATATAATTCTTGTATTGTTCATTTTTTTAGTGTAAAATTATTTATTATAAATTATTCATTTTTGTTATTTACGAAAGGAGGCTACGGAATGGCAAACAACCCATATTCTGTAATCACCCCTTATATAGAGGATCTTGCGGCTAAAAGCTGCTGTGCAAACGGCATTATGCCCGAAATGTACGCTCAGCATAACGTCAAGCGCGGTCTTCGCGACCTTCATGGCCGCGGCGTCCTTACGGGACTCACCGAGATCTCCGAGGTCATCTCCCATAAGATCATCGACGGAGTCGATACCAATATCCCCGGCGAGCTCTGCTACCGCGGCATCAACGTCAAGGATCTGACCGCAGGCTGTATGGATGAGGATCGCTACGGCTTTGAGGAATGCGTCTATCTTCTCCTTTTCGGTACCCTTCCTACGCAGGACGAGCTTTTGGAGTTTTGCGGGCTTCTTTCCAGATACCGCTCCCTCCCCACCAGCTTCCCCCGCGACGTTATTATGAAGGCGCCCTCAAAGGATATGATGAACACTCTTGCGCGAAGCGTTCTCACACTTTATTCATATGACGACAACCCCGATGATATTTCTATCCCCAACGTTCTCCGTCAGTGCCTCCAGCTCATAGCTATATTCCCTATGCTGGCAGTTTACGGATACCATTCCTTCAAGTATTATCACGAGGGACAGAGCCTCTATATCCATCCCCCCAAGGCAGAGCTTTCCACGGCTCAGAACCTTCTGCATATGCTCCGTCCCGACGGAGCCTTCACCGAAACTGAGGCACGCACCCTCGACCTTGCCCTCGTTCTTCACGCAGAGCACGGCGGCGGTAACAACTCCACCTTTACCACCCACGTCGTATCATCCTCCGGAACCGATACCTATTCCAGCGTTGCCGCATCTCTCGGCTCCCTCAAGGGTCCCCGCCACGGCGGCGCAAACATCAAGGTGGTTCAGATGTTTGACGATATGAAGGCAAATATCTCCGACTGGTCTGACGATTCCGTCCGCGCATATCTTACAAAGATCCTCAATAAGGAGGCCTTTGACCGCGCGGGACTTATCTACGGCCTCGGCCACGCCATCTATTCCGTTTCCGACCCCAGAGCCGAGGTTCTGAAAAGCTTTGCAAAGAAGCTTTCCATAGAGAAGGGCATGGAGGAGGAGTACGATCTCTATAAGAGAACGGCACGCATCGCATCCGATCTTATCGCTCAGCGCCGTAAGATCTATAAGGGCGTCAGCCCCAACGTGGACTTCTACAGCGGAATGATCTACCGTATGCTTAACCTGCCCGAGGAGCTTTATACGCCTCTCTTTGCCGTTGCAAGAATTGCAGGCTGGAGCGCCCACCGTATCGAGGAGCTTCAGAATGCAGGCAAGATCATCCGTCCCGCTTATATGTGCGTAAAGGAACGCCGCGATTACGTACCGCTTTCCGAGCGCTGAGGAATACGTTTGCGCTTTTGCGGATATAATGATTAAAGCGTTTCTTAAAGAAAGGAAACCGTAAATGGTACTTGATAAAAAAGAGACCTCCGTTGCATACCGCTGTCCTCAGTGCGGAAGCTGGGTTGGAAGCATTGTGGGAATCTTCTCCCTCTCCGCCGATATGCTCCGCCTGAAGTGCCCCTGCAAGAAAAGCGAGATGACGATGGTCCATACAAACGATAAAAAGGTGCGCCTGACGGTGCCATGCTTCCTTTGCCCAAACCCCCACAATTTCGTGGTTTCCTCCTCAGCCTTCTTCGATAAGGAGCTGCTCGCCCTCCCCTGCGCTTATTCGGGGATCGATATTGCCTTTCTCGGAAAGAGCGAGGCCGTTCTCAAGGCAGAAGAGGAGTCTGACGCGGAGCTTGGCAGGCTTATTGAGGAGGCAGGCGGACATAATCCCTTCGGAAGAAAGAAGGAGGAGGAGGAAAGCGTTTTCTCCGATCCGCAGATATTGGAGATCGTGAATTTCGTCATCCGCGATCTTGACGAGGCGGGAGAGATCTCCTGCCGCTGCCCCGAATACGAGGGCAGCTATACCGTTGAGGTAACGGGGGAGGGAGTTTGCGTCACCTGCGAAAACTGCGGCGCAAAAAAGATCGTCCCCGTAACCAGCACAATATCAGCCCAGGCATTCCTCGACTGCGATCACCTTGAGCTTGAATAAAAAAGAGATCCGCACAGCGGATCTCTTTTTTATTCAAGCTCGGGTTTATAGGGGACGGGAGAAGGGGGACGCAAAACCTTTTTTGAAAAAGTCAGACTAAATATGGGACTTCGCGTAAAACGCGAAGTCAGAGCTGACAAGGTAACGAAAGAATTAAGCGATTTTGAATGTCCGCGGGCACTCTCAAAAAACTTTAAAAAGGGATGGGTATAAATTTGGGTTTGTCGGTGTGTTCGCACTTGCGATAAACGGCTACGCTTAACTAAAGCCTCCACTTCTCACCGACGAAGGCGGTGTGAAGGGGAGGTGGCATCGGTGCAAGCTGAATAAGTATTTTAAGTAATTCTTCGGCACCGATGACGGAAGGGTTGCCATATCTGCACGCGAACTGTTTTTTGAGTTAATGCTAAGGATAAAATGAAAGAATCACCAATGATTACAGCTATTCTTTCATTCTCAACAAAGCTGAAAATATAGTTTGGTTCGCGTGCAGATGTGGCAACCCTTCCACCGCCCCGATTCAGATAGTATTTATTGTATGTTCACCTACGCGGCGGTCCCCCTCCCCTTCACACCTCCTTCGTCGGTGAGAAGTGGAGGCGCAGAGTGTGTTCTTCGCCTTTCAAACTTTAGTTTGAAACTCCCCGACAAACCCGAATTTGAAAGGTAAAAGATAAAGTTTGCACCAAGTCCTTCCCCCATGATTCGGGGGAAGGGGGACCGCGGAGCGGTGGATGAGGGTTGAACATCAGCACAAGAACTATCTTACTGTTATAGTTAAACTGGATATGGTAGTTTACACGGTATTATTTATTCTATCATTTCTCGCTTAACCAAAATTCTCAGACAGTTCGCACCCAGGTAGCAACCCTCATCCGTCAGCCTTACGGCTGCCACCTTCCCCCGAATCATGGGGGAAGGACTTACTATGTTCAGCTTCCTACAGTTCGATAAACCCGAATTTATCCCATCCCTTTTCAAAGTTTTTTGGGAGTGCAGAGGACTTTTTTTCAAAAAAGTCCTTTGCATCAACTCCCCGCCAAACACGAATTTGAAGGGGCGAAAGAGCATAGCAAAACGGCTGTCGCAGAGCGGCAGCCGTTCTTATTATGATTTTCTTCAGGAATTTCTTGCAAAGCCTTCGGCTGCGCCTGCAGCCTCTGCGCTTCTTTCTTCCATTACGCAGATATCACGCATAAACTTTGTGATAAGATCGATCTGGGAGGGCTTGCTCTCACGGAGCCATGCTGCTCTGTAATCAACGAGCCAATCCTCAACGTCTGCGAGGATCGCGTTGCCGTCCTGATAATCGGGATGATTCTTTAAGCGGAGATGCACGCGGTTCATGATCTGGATCGCGCGGCAGGAGAGGATAAGGTCAACGTATCTTGTATCATCCTCGGAAATGCCCTTGAGAGTTGCAATAACCTCGTCAAGCTTTGCGATATGAGCGATAGCCTTATCGGTGTCGCACTCAAGCTCGGTCTTTCTGCCTTCCTTGGTGTTTGCGCTGTACCAGTACATAAAGAGCATCCAGTCGCAGGTGCGCTCGCAGCGGCCCATCGTTCTGATGATATCGATAACGTTGATATCGTCGGAATCGTAAAGGAGGGAGCTTGCAGCGCTTTCGAACTCGGGAGTAAGAACGCCGTCAGCGTTCCAGCCCTTTTCCGCACCTACGATCATACCGTAAAGGTTGCAGTTCCAGGGAGCGATGTGACCGAAGTCACCCCAGTTTGTATTAAGGATACCGAGAGCGCCGTGCTTTGTGCCGTAATCAACAAGTCTTGTGATGTTGCCCTCACAGCGGTCGATCTCCTCGATAAAGCGGTTCCAGCTGGAGGTTCCGGGGCAGACGATCTGCTTCATTCCTGCCTTGGCAAGGGTCTCCACCTTTGTTTCATCGGGGAACTTCTCGTACGTCCAGTTGAGCATGATGGTATCCTCGGGAATCTCGGAGAGCTTCTCGGGATGGTTGAGGGCGATGTCGCCCCACATCATAACGGTCTTGCCGCGGGATTTAACGTGATCGATGATCTTTTTGAGGAACTTGAAGTACTCCTCGCCCTCGTCCTTGCCCTTGTTTCTGCCCTGGCAAAGGTCGAAGGTCTCATCGCAGCAGATATTGAACTTGTTGGAACGGAAGAGGGGGATGAACTGGTCGATCATAGAACCCACAACCTTGATGGACTCGTCGTTTGAAACGTCGATGGTGTGGTGAGCCATCTTTTCCATCCAGTATACCTGCCAGGGATGCCAGTCCTCATACTCGCAGAGATGACGCCAGCGGTCGCTCTGGAGGAGATTATAAAGATGACCGAAGGTAGCAAGGGAGGGAACAAGCTCGATAAAGTTATCGTAGCAGTAATCGTCGAGCGCGATGATCTCGTCTGCATTGAGCACGTTCTCAGGAGTCATGATGCCGTCGTACTCCTCAAAGCTGAATGCATCCTCAACGTAAAGCTGGAGAGCGTTGATCTTATAGTATGCAAGCTCGTCTGTAATTCTCTTGAGGCACTCAAGGGTGGGAACACGGCCACGGGTTACGTCGTGATAGAAGCCGCGCTCAGAGAAATCGGGCTCATCCTCGATATGGCAGTAGGGGAGGCTGTCGCCGAACTCGTGAATGATCTGACGGAGAGTCTGGATCGCATAGTATGCGCCTGCAGCACCCTTACCTTCTACACAAATGCCGCACTCGCCGCAGATATCGAGAGTATAGCCCTCGCCGCACTCGCCGTGCTCTACGTGAACTGCAACACCTTCAGCCTCAGCGCAGGTGAGCTTAACGGTGTTTCCCGTAAGCTCCTCGATCTCAGCCTTCAGCTTTGCTGCGATCTTTGCGATTCTGTTATCAGAACCGAGAGAGACGGAAATTACCTTTACACTGTCAAGAGAAAGGAAGCCTTCTTTTTCTTCAATAAGTCTGGGGGTAGGAATAATCTTCATACGTACCGCTCCTTTTTGTTTTTGGAGAATTTTTCTCATTACTACTATTATATAATATCCCCGAGGCTATTTCAATAGCCTCGGGGATTTTTCGCTTAAAGGTTTTTAATTTGAATTATCAGTTACGGAGACCTCTACGATATTGTAGATGAAATCGCCGTTGTATTCCGTAGGATATTTATCAAGGATCTTTTCCATATCCGCAGCATACGCCTCTTCTCTGAGGGATGCCTTTACCTCAGCAAGCCAGGAGGGCTCGCCGTCCTCAAGCATATAGAGAAGGTATGCGCCGCCATCAGCCTCGATGATCTCGCAGTCGCCTGCCTTTCTCTCCTCGGCAAACACCCATGCGTTCACAGCTTCGTTGAAGGCGCCCTTGGTTACGTTTTCAGCCTTTCCGCCGTCGTACTTCTCGTAAAGCTCCTCAAAGCGCTTCTCAGTGGGGTTCTCCTGCCAGTTCTTGTAGATGGACTGAGCCTTTGTGATACCGTCAGTACCCTCGCTGTCTGCGAAGACCATGTACATAAGGTTTTTCAGGGGAACGTCATCTCTGTAAATAACCTCGTTGATAGCACCGGGATCGGTGGTGGGGAGGATCATTGATACCGTGACATTTCCCGTGCTTTCAGTCTTTGTGTGAATATCGTAGGGGGCTCTTCCCTCCTCGACTGCCCACTTGCTGACCTCGTAGTTGGGATCGTAGTCAGCACGGTAATGGTACTTGTTCTTCACCTGCTCCTCGATCTTATCTGAGAAACGGTCGTAGTCACCGATGAAGTTGTTGTTCGTGATGATCTCTCTGATCACCGCAACAAAGCTTTCCTCGTCAGCAGCCTCGACCAGGCGCTCTGACTCCTCCTCGGTTACCGTGATCTTGATGTAATCGTAATGGATGAAGCTGTCGCGCTGCTCATTGTAGCGGGCCTCGCATTCCTCATCGGTAAAGGTATAGCCGTCCCAGAGCTTCTGATAGTATCTGTTGGCAAGAATACGAAGCTCCGTAGCCTTTCTTACAACAGAAACGTTAACACCCTTGCCGTATGCAGCCTCAAGGTATTTATCCGTGGTCTCAAATCCTGCGTCCTTTGCAATTTTATCAAAGGATTCCATTTCCGCATCGACTGCCTTCTTATCATCCTCTGTGAGCTTGAAATCCTCAGCCTTTGCGCTGTCGGCAAGGGCGATCATCTCACGGAGCTGCTTGTATACCTGAATTGTGATATACTGCTGCCAGGTGTATTCCTCGCTCTGCTTCTGGGAGGCAAGGCTCTTTGAGGGATCAAGACCTATGCTTGTAAGACTCTGGCTGTAGGTTTCAAGATAATAACGGTAATATGCGTTGTAAAAATACGTAAACATATTCTCCGTAACGACGGTGGTCTCAGACCATACCGCAGCGGGAGAATCGGTGGCGCTGTCCCCGTCGGCATCGCCGTTCTTATCCTTCTTTGCACATCCGAAAACGGAGAGAAGCATAACTGCGGCAAGAATAAATGCTAAAATTCTTTTAATTTCCATGATCTGCCTTTCAAAAATACGGGGCTGTGCTATGCATCAGCCCCGTTTCAAATTTTATCAGCCGGCTACATTAACGTCGGAAACAAGGCTAAATCCCTTTTTCACGGTCATAACTGTATACTTCTTTGCAAGAGCAGAGTAATCCTCATCATACTTTTCGCTCTTGAGAGCATTATCTGCCTGAGCCTGCCACTTAACATCGCCGTCGCCTACGTAGTAAACAAGGTAGCAGCCCTTGTCAGCAACCTCGATGATCTCGTAGTCGCCCTTCTTTCTTGCGCTGTCGTAGAACCATGCATCAGCCTCCTCGCTGATAGCACCCTTGTCTGCGCCCTCTACAAGGCCGCCCTCGTAGGAGGTGTTTGCAAACTCGTCTGCGATCTTGGCGAAGTTTTCTTCTGTAGCATCGTCCTTGAATCTCTTGAGAGCATCCTCTGCTGCAGCCTTTGCATCCTTAGCGCTGTCCTTGTAGGAGGAGTTAAGGAAGGGGATGTAGCGGAAGTTCTTGAGCTTGTATGTATCGCGGTAGAGGCAATCGTCCTCAAGATCGGTGTTCTCAGCGGGAAGGATGAGAGCAACGGTGAAGGAGAGACCGTCCTTTGCCTTGATAACCTTTACGGTGTTTGCCTTTGTAGCTGTGTCGAAGAGCCACTTGTTGAGATCTGTTTCGGAGGAGTTTGTAGCGCCCTCTGTGAGACAGTCGGAAACGATCTGAGCGATGTCGACCTTTTCCTTCTCGAGCTCTTCCTCAGTCTTATCCTTGTAAAGGTCTGTCTTCAAGTAGTTCTCAACCTTTGCCTTGAAGTCGTCAGCTGTGGTAACTGCTGCCATCTCGTTTGCATAAACCTCAAGACGGGAAGCAATTGCCTTCTTATCCTCATCAGTAGCATCCTTGTCGAGCTTGAAATCCTCTACGTCAAAGGTATAGGAATAGTAGTCAACCTTGTTGAAGGTATCCTTGTTTTCCTTGTAGTAACCGTTCCACTGCTCTTCTGTGAACTCATAGGAATCTGTGAGATGCTCGGAGTAGTGAGAAGCGATCTCGGAAAGCTCAAAGCACTTGGTGAAAACAGCTCTGTTAACGCCCTTGCCGTATGTATACTCAAGATAGTACTCAAGAGTTACACCGTAGAGCTTAGCCATAGACTCCATCTGGTCGAGAGTTGCCTCAGCGGAATGCTCGTCGTCAGCATCAAGCTTGAAGCCGTCAGCCTTGGCAGCCTCGCAGAGAACGAGAAGCTGGCGAACATTATCCTTGGTAGCATCGAGGTAAAAATCGTACCATGTGCCGCCGCCGGGATAGCTCTGTGCGGAGAGAGGCTTTGCGGTATCGAGACCGAGAGAAGCGTACGTGCTGGAGGAGTTCTGATAGAGAGTATTGAGATAATAGCTCATCATAGCAGAGGATACCTCATAATTATCGCTCTTCATAGCGACCTGGTTTCTCTGTACAAAACCGCTGTCGATCACGTTGTAAACAGCAACTACGCCCACAACGAGAACGAGAGCAAGAACAGCAGCAACGATGGCAATAACCTTCTTTGCGCCGCCCTTCTTAACGTTAGTGATTCTTTTGCTCATTTGAAATGAACCGCCTTTCATTATTATGAAAAATAATTATCAGTTAAACGTCTGAAAAAACGCGTATGAAGTATTATAACACATTCGTTTTAATATTTCCACCATATCTTTCGATTTTCTGTAAAAAATAATTAAATATTTTTATAAAAAATGACTAAAAAGGAATAAAATAAACCAAAAGCTAACTTTAGAAGAATATTTTTAAAAATTCTCTTGACAATCGGGAATTAATATGGTAATATATTAGAGCTCTAAAAGAGCGTGCGCCCTTAGCTCAGCGGATAGAGTGCCCGGCTACGAACCGGTAGGTCGCAGGTTCGAATCCTGCAGGGCGCGCCAAAAAAGAACCCACATTTGTCGTAGACAAATGTGGGTTCTTTTCAATGAAATAAATCCCTTGCGGGATTTGTGAAATATGCCTACGGCATATGAAATAGCTGACGCTATGAAATACGCTGCGGCGTATAAAGGATTTATTTTATTTCACATTTTGCCGTTAAGGCAAAATATTTCATAATCCGAAGGATTATTTCATATTGCGTAGCAATATTTCATTAAATATGTTACAATATTTGCAGAGGTGAGGATTATGAAAGAAAATAAGCTTGTTGAATTATCCATGGACTTTGCCATTAAGATAATTAAGCTCTGCGAAAATATCAAAGGACATCATTCCCTCGTTAATCAGTTGGAGCGTTCTGCCACCTCAATTGGTGCAAATGTCCACGAGGCAAATTATGCACACGGAAAGCCTGACTTTATTGCCAAATTTCAAATTGCCTTAAAAGAGTGTTACGAGACTGAATACTGGTTGGAGCTGTTTGTGAAATCCGACATTCTGAACAGAGAAACAACTGTTGATCTCTATAATCAATGCGGAACAATCCGCCGTATCTTGATTGCATCCATCAACACCGCAAAGGAGAATTGAAATGAAGAAAATAAATATTTTACACCTTATAGCCTCAATTTGCTTGTTTATCGGATGTGTATTGAATTTGTTGAACCAATTCACAGAAATACCGTTCCGGCTGTACGTTTGCACGGTGCCGCTACTCTCAATATCGGTGATTCTTTACATTATTATCATTGTCATACAGATAAAAAACAAGAAAAGAAATAAAAATGATTGATCAGCGTTTTAACTGCCGGATACCTTTTTTTCGTTTTTACCTCTGAGAGACACCTTACGGTGTCTCTTTCTTTTTGGCGCATTCTACGCAGGATCCGAAAGCCCGCGCGTCTTCAAATTCGGGTTTATCGGTGTGTTGAAGATAACCCGTAGGGCGGGCAGACCCTTGCCCGCCGCATATCTGCACACGAACCACACTTTCAAATTCGGGTTTATCGGTGAGCTTCAAACAAAAATATGATAAGCTAAAGAGGGGATTTGCACCAAAGCCTTCCCCCATGATTCGGGGGAAGGTGGCAGCCGTAAGGCTGACGGAAGAGGGTTGCTACCTGGGTGCGAACTGTCTTGAAAATACGGTTGAGCGAGAAATGATAGATTGAATAATACTGTGTAGACTATCATATTCAGTTTATCCACAATTTTTAGATAGATCTTGTGCAGATATTCAACCCTCTTCCGTCGCTCCCCGTTCGATAGCGATAATTAATACTTCAGCTCCGGGAATAAGCCTTACTTTAATTTTAACGCAAGTGCAAAGCGCCACCTTCCCCCGAATCATGGGGGAAGGCTTTATAACGTTCACCTTTATTTCCCCGATAAACCCGAATTTGAGCGTTGGGTTCGCGTGCTGATGTGCGGGAGGAGTAAACCCCTCCCCTACGATATCGTGAGTGCAAGCACACCGACAAACCCGAATTTATACCCATCCCTTTTCAAAGTTTTTTGGGAGTGCAGAGGACTTTTTTTCAAAAAAGTCCTTTGCGTCCCCCCGTTCCTCCTCCCCGACAAACCCGAATTTGAAGGGCGTTTATATTTGAATATCAACTCATTCGCTATGATTAATATCGATTTTTATATAGCTTTTTTTCTCCGAAAATGCTACTATATTATTATAAATCACCTTTTGGGAGCTGTGCTATGAAAAAAAGAGATTTGCCCGTGCTTTGTATCAATCACCAGGACCTTACCTGGCGTCGCTGCTTTGACCGTCCCCTTGAGCACAAGGGCGAAAGCTACGTTTCCTACGCTCATCTGCAGTCGCTCTACCTGAAGGAAAATCTGCGCCTTTTGGAGAAATACCCCGACTATCGCTTCTCTCTTGAATGTGTTGCGACCCTTGAGCATTTTCTCAAAAGCAACCCCGAATATGAGGATAAGATAAAAAAGTATCTCTCCGAGGGCAGGATGCATATTCCCTTTACGGGGAACAACATCGTTGACTCGAACCTCATTTCAGGCGAGAGCATTATCAGAAACTACCTTTACGGCTACAGCTATCTGAAAAACAAATTCGGCTACGTCTCCGACGGATTTGACCGCAACGACTCCTTCGGAAACTCAGCTCAGCTTCCCCAGATCGCAAGGGGCTTCGGCGTAAGCTGGGTCTACAACGTAGTATATACAAACCTTTCCGGCGCCTTCTGGCGCGGTCTTGACGGCTCCACCCTTGCAAACGTTGACCCCTCTCAGGCAGGCATCTGCGGCGGATATGCAAAATACCGCCCCTGCCCTCTTTGCCACGGCAAGGGCGACGAATCCTGCCCCGAATGCGGCGGCAAGCTTATTGACGTTCCCTTTGCGGAAAAGCGCAGATTCTCCATCCACATAGACGAAAGCTGCCCTCAGCGTGACGATCTCCAGGGCTATCTCTATATTTCCGGCGAGGAGCTTCTTCCCACGGAAAAGATGTTTGACTGGATAGAAAAAAACCGCCACAGATTCAATATTTATTTCACAAATCACAAGGAGCTTGCCCACCGCTACTACGGCGACAGGCTGAGCCGGGTCGACTGCCCTGCAGATGATGAGCTCCACCCCTCTCCCGAGGTAAACTGCAACAACACCGGCGTTTACGTTTCAAGGATCGGGGCAAAGCAGAACGTGAGAAAAGCAGAAAGCCGCATTTTCGGCCTTGAGGCTCTCTCCGTTATGAACGGCCTTTCCGGAAAGGGGGCTGCCACAGGCGATATGAACGCTCTCTGGTCAAGGATCCTTTTCACAATGTTCCACGACGCCGTTACCGGCACTATGGTAGACGCGGCGTATGACGAGCTTTGCGATATCCACGAAAAGATCGCAAAGGAACTCACCTCCCTTGAGGCAGAGCTGCTTTTGCCTGAAAAGGATGACGGCACCGTCACGGTGGTGAATCCCTACGGTCAGGAGTATTCCGGCGAGATCGAGATATCCTGCCCCGAGGGCTTTGCTCCCTTTACTGCCGACGGAGTGCGCCTCCCCGTTATCAAGAGGCGGGAAGGAGTCGCAACTGCTCTCGTTTCTGCAATTCCTCCCTACTCCACCCTTACCTGCACCCTCGAAAGGTACGATGAGGAAAAATTCTACCATAAATTCCGATACGCTCAGAGAAAGGGCATTTCTGCCGTTCTCAGAAACGATGCAGAGGAGTCCGCAGGCCCGGAAAAGGGTGAGACCTTCGTTATAGAAAACGAATTCTTTCGCATCACCGCTGAAAGCCACGGAATTATCGAAATATTCGATAAGGAGGCAGGCTGCGTTGTAGCCTCCGAGAGCGAATACAAGGTAGGCGAGTGGATACTTGAGCACGACGAGGGCAGCCCCTGGACCACCCTCTCCACAGATATGCGCCGTATGCCCCTTTCCGACGTGACCTTCCTCGTTTCCTTCGAAAGAACTGAGGACTACCAGCGCCTTGTATACAGCCATACGAAGAGATATTGGGGCTACGCCGTTGACGCGGGATACGAGATATTCTACTCCGTCACCCTGCCCCGCGGCGAGAAAAAGGTGCTCTTTGAGGCGGACGTTGACTGGGATACCCAGAATCACCGCCTGAGGATCGCATTCCCCACCCCTCTAAAGGGACGGACTATTTACGAAATACCCTACGGTATACTTGAAAGAAAGCCCTACGAGCCAAACATCGTGTGGCCCCACGGCCCCTCCAACTGGGCTGGAGCCGCAGGAGACTGGCCTGCCATCGGCTTTGCAGGTGTTGAGGGCGACGCGGCAAGCCTTGCGATCCTTAACCGTGGCACTCCCTCCTACAGAATAGAAAAGGATAAAAACGGCAAGGAAACTATCCTCATTTCAGTTCTTCGAAGCCCCTCCGTGGGAACTTATCTCCACGAGCCGGAGTCCTACAGTATGACGGATTACGACGAAATGCGCGACCCCGGCCACCATCATTTCGAGTATGCCCTGACCTCCTACTCAGATCCCTTCACAAAGAACTCTGCAGTTCTTGACGCGAGAAGCTATATCAATAAGATTTACGCCGTTGGCGGCGCCTTCACCCTGCCTGAAATGCCTGCCCTTGAAAGTCGGGACGTGCGCATAAGCGCTCTGAAACGTGCCGAGGATTCAACGGGCTATATCCTGCGCCTGTGCGAGTATCACGGAAAGAATGGGACTGCCGTTGTTACGGTACCCGAAAACGTAGCAGCCGTTTATGAAACCGACCTTAAAGAGGACTCCCTCCGCACTCTGACGGTCAAGGACGGAAAAATCACCATTGACTTCGCCCCCTTCAAGATCAAAACTCTCAAATTCGAGATATAAAATCCCCCCGCCTTATCAACTGATAAGGTGGGGCTTTTGTGTGAAAATCGGGTTTGTCGGGGAGAACGGGGATGCAAAACCTTTTTTGAAAAAAGGTTCTGCACTCCAAAAAACTTTGAAAAAGGGGATGGGTATAAATAAGGGGTTGTCGGTGGGTTAGAGTTGCACGAACGCCACCTTCGTCGTCATCCTGAGCGTAGTAAACAACCCGGTGGGTTGTTTGCGAAGTCGAACCCGACCATAGGGAGGGCGCCCCCAAGGGGCGGGATCTACGAACAAGCTAACGGTAAAGTTTATTCTTTCCGCAGATCCCGCCTTCGGCGCCGTCCTAAGGGACGGTTCGA
>SVTD01000050.1 GCA_015063955.1 Oscillospiraceae bacterium
GCTACCAGGCTGCTCCACCCCGCGATATGAAATTGGTGCCGGAAACCGGGCTCGAACCGGTACGGTATTGCTACCATCGGATTTTAAGTCCGATGCGTCTGCCAATTCCGCCATTCCGGCACACTGACATACACATCAAACGCTTGCCCTGCTTCGATGCTCACATATTATATCACCATTATATCCCCTTGTCAACCCTTTTATGCAAGTTTTTTAAAAATCTTTTTTCGCTTTTGCTTTACTTTGATTCACGTCGGGGATAGGGCTCCTTTTCGTCAGTCAGGCCTGCCAGGTAATCCATGCTTGTGTTTAACGCTAAGGCGATTTTATAGCACTGCTCAAAGGTATAGTACCTCTTGCCGCATTCGATCTTTGAATAATCGCTTTGATCGATTCCCGTTAATAGCTGCATCTTTACCTGGGTGTATCCACGCTCTTTTCGCAATTCCTTTAATCTGTTCATTACAGGCGTCACTTCCTTATATACATCTTATATCATTTGCGTATTATGCATAACCGATATACTTAAATTATGGCAAGTTGACCTATTGACTTTAGGGTGAAATTGACCTATAATGTTTTAAAATAGCAAATTAATTGTTATTTTAAATAAATCATCAGGAGAAAACTATGCCTTTTATCATTATTTCATTTGAGGGTGGAAAATCAACGGGAGGTTATCTCAGAATTGACGGCGGCTCTCAGATCGCTCTTTCCGACGATCTTCTTATTGCCATAGACGAGGGCACTCACCGTCTTGATTTCAGCAACAAGCCTGCTGCAATTTCCGGACTTACAAATCTTAACGCAGCTCTCGGCAACGAAAGAACTGCTGCTTGGATGGACAGAGATACTATCGAGGGAAGCGTTACCGAGAATTTCGGACCCAGGGACGTTATGCTTCTTTCCGTCGTATCCGACCACAGCGGCAACGTTATAGATATGCCCTCCAGCGAGACACGTATTTATTCGGATGAGAACTACGAAGAGCTTATTGATATTTACAATGCGCGCATTTCAATGCAGGACGAGTATGAGAATAAGACTGTGGGTATTGAATTGCTCCTCTGCTTCTTCCTCGGAACTATCGGTGCACACAAGTTTTACCGCAAGCAGTTTGGCTGGGGAATTGCTTACTTATTCACCGGCGGACTTTTCATGATCGGTTGGGTTATTGACACGGTAAAGCTTCTTATGAGATTTATCAAATCAAGAAAAGCGTAATAACGACAAAATGAAAAAATCCCCGATGCCATCGGCAAAGGGGATTTTTTGACAAAAAGCGGTCGGCGGCATGGCCGCCGCATAATTAATTCTTTGGAGGTAGCTATGACCAATCATACGGACGAAAGGCTTACTGCATTAAAATCCGGATTTGCAGAAGTTGACAGGCTTGAAAAGAAAAAGACTGCGCTTAGAAAAACGTTGAAAGACGTTTTTGTTTCAAAGGCAACCTATGACACCGATCACGCAAAACGCGAGAACGAGCGTCACAACGAGCACATGAAAAGGCTTGAGAAAGAAGCTCAGAAGAAGGCAGCTGCGAACAAAAACTCAAACCTTGCAGTGATTACGGTGGGCGTCGTCGTTGCTGTGGCGTTGCACTTTTTATTGCCCGGGGATGCTTTTAAGTTTTACGGTGCTATCGCCGCAGCGGTTTTGAGCATAATTATCGTTATAATAAAGAGCGCCGTTACCAATGCAGCCACTTCCCGCTCTCTTGATGACGCGAGGGCAGAGCATTCGCGCGAAAGAAAAAGGGCCGAGGAAGAGGACGAAAAAGAACAAAAGCGTTACCAAAGCGCGGTACAAAGAGCAAAAAAGAAGAAAAAAGAAGAGATAGATATTGAGATCGAGAAGCTTGACCGCAAGATAGACGAGGCGAACCGAGCAATCGCAGAGCTCGGTATTCTCTCTCCGGAGGAGATACTGGAAAATCCCAGCATTATTGACGTGCTGGAATATTCAGTTGAGTCAAGAGGACTTACTCTTGATGAGGCTTTGGAAAGCTACAGAGAAGATCAAAGAAGGCGGGCTGAGAAGCAAAGGGCAGAAAAAAATGCCCGCAAGGAGGCCGAGCGGAGAAGGGAATATATCACCAGCGAAAGATACAGGGGAAAGGATTGGGAGCTTCTTGATCTCAAGCTTACACCCGACGTTATAGCAGACCTTGAGCTTGACGCCGAGGCGCTTATGGATTCCTACAAGCGTGTCCGCCCCAGCGAGGAAAAGGAAAGGATGCTGAACACGTGGTTCTGTATGACGGCACTTCAGATATTCCTTGCGGATATGAAAAGCGACGAGGCAAAGAAGGCGGCATACAACGGTATGATGGCAAGACTCAAGGAGTCGGGAAGCTGGAAGCTTGCGGTGCTTGCAGTTGCACTCAACGTTGCCTCCGTCAGCGCGCTGACGGGAATGTTCGGCATATCGAATCCTCTGTATCTTGATGAGGCTGTAAAAAACTCTGATGACGTGCGCGAGGCCCGCAGCGATGAGGAAAAAGCGTACATGAGTACCATGATGACGGGATGCATGATCGCATCCGGTGCTATGGGCAGGTTTGCAAAGGATATAGTCAGCACGGTAACGGGAGGTTCTTCATCCTCTTATTCCGCGCTTGCACCTTCTTATACACCGATGCAAGACACCTCCGACAGCGTCAGACGGGGAAGCCTTGAAAGCACGCACGAGAGATATAGGAGTACTCCCGCTAAAAAGGAAAAGACATACGATTCATCCGGATACACCAGCTTCAATGCGGATAAGAAGGCGTATATAGTATCAAGCCCCGGAGACGCAGACCTGAAGGTTTATTTCACAAGCGCCTGGGAAGCGGATATAAAATATTACATTGTAAAAAGCTCCTGGGAAGCAGACGTAAAAATATATCCCGTAAGCAGCGCGTGGGACGCAGATATAAAAGCATTCCGTATTGATTAAGAAAAGCAAGAGGCTGTCAAATTTTTGCGACAGCCTCTTTATGCGCTTGATAAACCACCGATAAACCCGAATTTGAATGAGACAGGATAAGAACGTAAAGAATCGGCTGTCGCAATAAGTGCGACAGCCGATTCTTTGTTTTTTGAAAAGCAATGTCTGCAGCTTTGATTCAGCTTTGCTCGGCTCTGAAGACGTCCCACGGGGTTATCATTCCGAGAAGGATGCCGTTTCGCCTTGCTCCCTCTGTTACGAACACTGCCACGACGCGGCGGTGATAGGGGCCTGATACCTTGAAAAGCTCTTTGATCTCATAAAGGGATGAATCACGGTCCGCGAAGGCGAACTTTTCCGTGGTATGCTTTTCGGGAGGCAGGTATTCGGAAAGATCGCGGAGGGTAAGTCCCTGGATGGAGCTTTCAGGGTTATCCTTTGCAAAGGCAAAAAGCGTGCCGACGCTGAATACTCCAAAAAGGCTTCCGCTCTTGTTCAGCACGGGAATATGGGAGTAGCCTCTCTTTTCCATGAGTCCTACGATCTTTGACACCTCATCGCTGAGGCGGGCACAGCAAAGACTTGCCTTAGGGGTTGCGAGTGAAAGTGCCATAGGGGGATTTTTTGCGTATTCCAGGATCTCAAGAAGCTTATTCAGTGCCTGCTCTGAGGGGATGACTACGGGAGAGCCGTCTATCCTTCCGTGATGAGAAAGCAGATTTCTCATCTCTCTGAAAAGGTTGAGCTCTTCAAAATACTTTGAGCCTTCACCGGAGGCGTACATCTGAACTGTGCCAAGCTTCTGGCCGTACTTGACTGCAAGCACCTCTTCAAGATCTCTGTATGCATTAAGAAAAGTTTCGCAAATATCCATAGTTTTTTATTGTTTCCTTTTCTTGGTTTTATTTTATGTAAAAATTAAAATCACGGTTGCTATGCTGAAAGCTTCAGTTAGCCATAATTCTTTTTTTAGGTGAGGTAAAACCACCTCGGATACAAAAGATAGGCAAAATTCATTTTGCAAAACCATAGTCTTGTGTAGTACCGATAAACGTATTTGCCGTTCATTGTATTCAAGGGTGATATTCTTAATCCTCGGGAAATTGCATTTTGTATAATACATATACTGATTTTGTTTGCCGGGGAGGAGAGGGTATGAAGAAGGGTCCCGATAAAAATAACAGGGAAAGAACAGTGCGCATATCCGTAAAGCATCCCGCCGCCGATATGATCCTGATATACCGACTTACCGAGAAGAAAGCAGAGGGTGAGGAAATGAGTATTGGTGACGGCGTCGTGCTTTCGCTTACTGTTACTAAGATATACTGTAAAGGAGAAAAGCGCGAGGTATGCCATCTTCCGGACGTATCAAGAAGATTGGATGAGGCTGAAAGGATCTTTGAGACTGTCAGCCGAGCTCTCGTAACTCCATGCAATGCTTTAGAGATCGTTGGCGATATTATAGGAATCCCCTGTGAAGCACCGTAAGGGTGCTTCTTTTTTATCTGAGCACGAAGGTTATGGGGGCGGAGGCTGAGATCTCGGATGCTTTTATGATAAGCTCCCTTCCGTCGCTGCAATAACTGATTTCTGCATTTGCCGAACCAAGAGACAGACACGGAACGTTGCGAAGGGTTACAGTAACGCTCCTTTTTTCTACGGCACCCTCGAAAAATCCTTGCGGGATAAGGCTTATGCGGTACTCTCCGTTGCTGTGGGAATAGGTGACGGATGTGGTTCTGCATTTGCCGAATTTGTAATCCTCAGTCTCTCCGTCATCCTCGTAGAGGAGGGAGGTGCCACCGTTTTCGCCATCTGCATAAATTGCTATATTAAGGTCGCTGTAGGCTGCCGTTGTCATCCTGTCGCGATAGGGCTGAGTGATTATGGGGGCGCCTGCACGTACAAAGAGGGGGAAGGTGAAGAGGTCGTTCTCGACCGTGACCGGGCCTCCCTCGTGTCTTTGTCCGGAGAAGAAATCAAACCACACACCGTCGGGGAGCCACAGACTGCTTTGAGCCTTTTTTGACTCGCCCATTTCCTCGCATACGGGGGAAACGATAAGATGAGAGCCTATAAAATATGTGGTGGGATGCTCGTACGCTTCCTTGGCTTCGGGGCATTCGTAATAGAGGGGACGGATGAAGGGCAGGGAGTCTCTGCAGCTTTCGTAGGCAGAGGAATAGATATAGGGGAACAGTCTTGAGCGCAGATGGAACGCCTCTCTCATTGCAGAGCAGTAAGGCTCGCCCCAGGTCCAGGGGCGGCGGTCAAAGCCCTCAACGCCGTTCATATGCAGTCTCAGGGAGGCGGAAAGTGCGCCGAACTGTACCCAACGAACGTAGTTTTCAGCCTGACCTCCGGGGATGGGATCGACAAAGCCGCCGATATCGTGGCTCCACCAAAAGCAGCCTGCATTTGCCGCCGTTGCCGTCATTTTAACCTCAAATGCAAGGGTCTCCCAGCCGCTGACCGAGTCGCCTGAGAAATATGCGGGGTGCTTGTGATCGCCGATGCCTCCCCAACGGGAGAAGGATGCACCGCGCTTGCCTCCCTTTTTGGAGTGCTCGTAATAAAGGTGGTTGAGCCAGGGCAGGTGAGGAAGATCCTTGATGCCGTTGACTGTGGGATAGAGATAGTCCTGCTGCCAGTCAAGCCACCAGAATTCAACGCCGTCTGACTCTATTCTTGAAAGAGCGTGGTTAAAAAATGCATCCATATAAACGGGGCTTCCCGCATTGAAGCGGAAGTTCTTGACGCCTCTGCCGGCATTTTCCTTTTCACGCTGAGATACTTTCTCCGGAATATCGGGAACCTCTTCGGTATAACCCTTTTCGCAAAGCTCCCTGATAAATTCGGAATACCCGTCGTCGTGGTCACGCAGACCGTCTGCGGGATGATCGTTGAGCACGGCCTTGATGCCGCGGTCTTTAAGCTTTTGGAGAAGGGCGGGGGGATCGGGAATGGCGGTGCGGTTCCAGGTGTAGCCGGTCCAGCCGAGATTTGCACCTGCGTGGCCGTAGCCGTAAAGTGCATAGGGCTCGCCCTCTGCATGTCCCCAATCCTGATAATGCCAGTCCATATCCATGACCATTATATCGAGGGGAAAACCGTTTTTGTCGTACTGGTCCACAAGATCGAGAAACTCATCGGCAGTGTAGCGCCACCAGCGTGAATACCAGGAGCCGAAAACGCACCGTCTGGGAAGCTGAAAGGCACCGGAGGATGCGCGAAGGTCTCTGATAGCTGCCTTATAATCGTGACCGTAGGCAAAGAAATAGAGATCTGTCCTGTGGTTGGCGCTTCGGTTTTTTATCCAGCCGTCGTCGGAAATGAACGGCTTTCCCGAGTCGTCGATCACGTAAAAGCCGTCCCTTGAAATAATGCCGTCAGGCAGGGGACGCTCTCCGCAAACGCCGTCAAGGGTGACGAGGGTGCCGCCGAGATTGTTTTTCAGTGCATCGCCGTAGTGCCAGGTGGCGCATACGCCGCCCGTATGTACCTCGATGCAGAGATTCTCCCCTGAAAAGGGGCCGTTATCCGTATAAGTAAGAGTAAGCTTTTCGGTCCTGAGCGTCAGCTTATCCGAGTCCTCGATGATATCTGCGTGATGACTGCTTTCTCGGACGGCGAAAAGCGTGGGGGCATCCAGAAACTCGCCGCCGTCGGCATATTCTATTCGGACACAGCCCTCGCTTATTACTGTAAAACGGGCACTGCCTTTTATATATTTGCTCATAGAACGTCCTTTCACCCGGTTTTTTTGATAACGCATGCCGAGGATTAAGATTTTGCTTTATTTTGTGTCTTACTCGTATACATTCTTATATTCTAACATTATCACAACCGGCAAAAAAAGTCAACGGCTGACCGACGCGCTTCGAAAAAATGGCAATCAAAGATACTTCTTCCGTGATACTCATAGTAGTTTCATTTCTCATTTTTGACAGATCGGGCTGGCTTAAGCCGGCAGCCTCTCTTGTCGGAGTAACAAGCCTTATATTCAACGCAAAGGGCAATCCCTTCGGTCAGCTCCTTATGATAATATTCAGCGTGCTTTACGGAATAATATCCTATACCTTTTCATATTACGGTGAGATGGTGACCTATCTCGGTATGACGGCGCCCATGGCGTTGTTTGCGCTTATATCCTGGCTTCGCAATCCCTATAAGGGAAACCGCGCGGAGGTGGCTGTGGGCAAGGTAGGGAAGGGTGAGTGTGCTTTTATGTGGATTCTGACAGTCCTTGTAACGGCAGTATTCTATTTTATTCTTGACTTTTTTGAAACCTCCAATATCATACCGAGCACACTGTCCGTAACGACAAGCTTTGTTGCGGTATACTTGACCTTTCGCAGAAGCCCGTATTTTGCCGTTGCATATGCGGCAAACGACGTTGTGCTTATCGTGCTGTGGGTCATGGCATCCTTTTGCAATATTTCCTATATTTCTGTTGTTATCTGCTTTGTGATGTTTCTCTTTAACGATCTGTACGGCTTTTTCTGCTGGAAAAGGATGGAGAAAAGGCAGAAAAGCGCTGAGTAGACTGACTTATTTGTCTTGCAAAAGGGATCGAAAAATGTTATCATCTTTATATACCGATCTTTGGAGCAGATATGAAATACGATAATCTTTCACGAGAGACAATTCAGAGAATGGAATACGATAAAATGACGGGAAGGATCCCCCGCGTCGCCTTTGACGAGAGGGAGGCTTTGCGCCGCAATCCGGACAAGGACCGTCCCAACGCCTTTCGAGGCGCATTTGTCCGCGACGTGGACAAGATACTCCATTCTGCCTATTACAGCCGATTTGCTGACAAGACTCAGGTCT
Organism: Oscillospiraceae bacterium; assembly: GCA_015063955.1. Classification (GTDB taxonomy): domain Bacteria; phylum Bacillota; class Clostridia; order Oscillospirales; family CAG-272; genus Avispirillum. Next base: position 7,768 of record SVTD01000050.1, read on the forward strand.
TTTCCTTTTATAAAAATGACGATATTTCCCGCCGCGCCCTTCACGTTCAGCTGGTTTCCCGTATTGCGAGAACTATCGGAAGCGCCCTTTGCCTGAATCTTGACCTTATCGAGGCCATCGCTCTGGGGCACGATATGGGCCACACCCCATTCGGTCACGCAGGGGAAAAATATCTGGATGAGCTGTATTTTGAAAAATGCGGACGTCATTTTTCTCACAATATCCATTCCGCCCGCGTACTTGACGGAATATATCCTTATAACCTCACTCTCCAGACTCTCAGCGGCATAGTTTCCCATAACGGTGAGATGGAGTGCGAGCTTTACCGCCCCCGTCCCCTTACCTCCTTTGAGGAGTTTGACCGACAGATAGAGGGCTGCTACCTTGATATGGAGAACAATAAGCACCTGATGCCCTCCACTCTTGAGGGGTGCGTCGTGCGTATATGCGATATTATCGCCTATCTCGGCAAGGACAGGCAGGATGCAAAAAAGGCAGGCCTTCTCGGAAGCGAGGAGGAGGTCTTTGATATGGGCGTCATCGGAAGATTCAATGCTGAGATAATCAATAACCTCAGCGTAAATATTATTGAGAACAGCTACGGAAAGCCCTATATAAAAATGAGCCCCGAGTATTTCGAGGCTCTCAAGAGCGCGAAAAGATCAAACTATGAGCGCATCTACCTGACCCCTGCCGTCGCCGACCCTCAGGCGAAGATAATAAAGCCTATGTTTACCAGAATGTATAATCGCCTTGAGAAGGATCTGAGAGACGGAAATACATCATCTCCCATCTATAAGCATCATATAGAGCCTGTGAGTCAGTCCTTTTATAAGCGTCAGCGTCCCTATATAGAGGAGGATATCCATACGTTGATCACCGACTATATGGCGTCTATGACGGACGATTATTTCGTCGATCTCCACGCATATCTTTTCCCCAACGAAAAGACTATTGAATACGTAGGATATTTTGAGTGATCCGTATGTATTAGTATTCAGATCCGGGTTGTCGTGAGGGGACGGGGGACGCAAAGAACTTTTTTGAAAAAAAGTTCTCTGCACTCTCAAAAAACTTTAAACTATTGGTGTAGCTGAAGTTTACAAGGCAAAAGCTGCAGGGCAAAGCCCTGCGGCGCTTACAGCGCCAGCCAACGCGGGAAATACCCGAAAATGAACAAGCTCATTTTCGGGTATTTCCCGTATAGCGTTGGCTTTTGCCTTTTTGCTATCTTTGTTTTATTGAAGTTTTTTGCGGAGCTTTTTTTCAAAAAAGCGACCGTTCCTCCTCCCCGTTAAACCCGAATTTGTCTATTAATCTGAAAGATTTACAAATATGGGTTGCAAAGGCATTATTTATAAGGTATAATGAGTTATTATTGCCAAGGAGGTAAAAAGCAATGATTAACAATGTAATTGAGCTTCTCAAGTCCTATGACCCCGAGGTTGGCGAGGGGATTGAAGCGGAATATAAAAGACAGAAGAGAGGTCTTGAGCTTATCGCCAGCGAGAACATCGTTTCCGAGCCCGTAATGCTGGCAATGGGCACACCCCTCACAAACAAATACGCAGAGGGCTATCCCGCACACCGCTATTACGGCGGATGCGAGTGTGTTGACGTTGTTGAGAACATCGCCATCGAGCGTGCCTGCAAGCTTTTCGGCGCAGATCACGCAAACGTTCAGCCCCACTCCGGTGCTCAGGCAAATATTGCCGTATACCAGGCACTTGTAGGTCACGGCGAGACTATTATGGGTATGAATCTTGCTCACGGCGGTCACCTTACTCACGGCAGCCCCGTAAACTTCTCCGGCATCAACTACAATTTCGTTCCCTACGGCGTTAATGACGACGGCTTCATCGATTACGATGAGATGGAAAGAATCGCCAATGAATGTCATCCCAAGCTTATCGTAGCAGGTGCCAGCGCATACCCCAGAGCGATCGATTTCAAGAGGATCTCTGAGATCGCAAAGTCTGTGGGCGCACTCTTTATGGTCGATATGGCGCACATCGCAGGTCTCGTTGCCGCAGGTCTCCACGAAAACCCCGTTCCCTATGCGGACGTGGTCACAACCACTACTCATAAAACTCTCCGCGGTCCCCGCGGCGGTCTTATCCTCTGCAAGGCAGAGCACGCAAAGGCTATCAATAAGGCGATCTTCCCCGGTATGCAGGGCGGTCCCCTTGAGCATATCATCGCATCCAAGGCTATCTGCTTCGGTGAAGCGCTGAAGCCCTCCTTCAAGGAGTATCAGCAGAGGATCATTGATAATGCAAACGCTCTTGCCGAGGGCCTTCTTGCAGGCGGCTTCAACCTCGTTTCCGGCGGTACTGATAACCACCTTATGCTCGTTGACCTTCGTCCTATGGGCATCACGGGCAAGGAGATGGAAAAGAAGCTCGATGAGGTTTATATCACGGTAAACAAGAACGCTATCCCCAACGACCCCGAAAAGCCCTTCGTAACAAGCGGTATCCGTATCGGTACCCCTGCAGTTACCTCCAGAGGTCTCGGAACGGAGGATATGAAGGTTCTTGCACAGCTTATCACTCTCACAGCGTGCGATTTTGAAGCAAAGGCAGATTATATCCGTGAAAAGGTAACGGAGATCTGCGAAAAATACCCCCTCTACGAATAAAAAATGAAAGGAGATCGCCGTGGCAGCTAAAGAAACGAAGCACCTTATAATGGTCAAGGTTGATAACCGCCCCGGCGTTCTTTCCCGAATAACGGGTCTGTTCACGAGGCGTGGCTACAACATCGAAAGCCTTGTAACGGGTATGACCCAGGAGGCGGGAGTTTATCACATAACCGTTACGGTCATCGGAACGGATGACGACGTAGAGCTTCTTGCCCGCCAGCTTGAGCGGTGCATGGAGGTCATTGACGTCAAGTGTGACGGGGGAGAGGACTGGGAGTTTGTGGCAAGGGAGATGCTTCTTATCCGCGTCCCCTGCAATACTCCTGCCAAAAGAGTTGATATTCTCAACGTTTGCTCCCTGACGGGATGCCGTACTGCGGGAGTGGGTAAAAACAGCGTTATCGTCGAGGTGGCGGGGGATTCTAACGCCGTCAATGCGGCCCTTCGCTCGTTTGAGCTTTTCGGCGATATTGAAGTGATCCATTCCGGCACCGTCGGTATTGATATGAATTAATGAGGTATATTATGAAAAAGTTACTTGTAATAGCTCTCGCACTTGTTATGTGCCTTTCAGCCCTTGCAGGCTGTTCAAAGAAGGAAGAGCCCGAGGCTCCCTCCGGCATGAAGCTTGCCTCCGGCGACAACGTGGACTACTATATGTACGTTCCCGAAATGTGGAGAGTTGATAAATCCGATCTTTATACAAGCGCGAACTTCTCCTCCGGAGATCCCACGAGCATCTCCGCGACCGCATATGCCATCAGTTCCGATATAAAGTCTGTCGGTGATTGGTGGGCAGGCTTTGAAAAGGAAATGGCAACGGTCTACACGGAAATTTCCGAGGTTGAAGAGACGGACGCAAAGCTTGACGGAATCAAGGGCAAGGAGTACGCCTTCACAGCAAGCCTTGCGGGTCAGAAGTATAACTTTATTATCACCGCAGTCATCAAGGACTATTACGTTTATTACATTACATACACCTCAGTTCCCGAATATAACGAAAACCATCTTAAGGAACGCACGCAGATGGTAGAAGCCTTCAAGTTTGAAAAGTAAGATGGAAAAAACGTTTATCTATCTGGACAACAGCGCGACGACCTGTCCCTCTGAGGCCTCTCTCGAAAAAATGAGAGAGGCTTTGTCCGTTTCATACGGCAATGCAGGATCGGTGCACGCTATGGGAAACGCCGCCCACAGGCTTCTTGAGGAGGCACGCAATGCCCTCGGGCTCACCGTGGGTATCCGCCGCCCACAGGACGGTCACGTGATCTTCACCGCAGGAGGAAGCGAGTCAAACAATCTTGCCATATTCGGCTCAATACGGGCAAAGGAGAGAGACGGCGGCCGTGTATTTATAACGGACGGCGAGCATCCCTCCGTAAACGAGTGTGCAAATGAGCTTGAAAAGCAGGGCTTTGAGGTTTTCAGAGTTCCCACCGTCGGCGGAGTCCTTGATCTTGATTATCTCAGAAAAAACTGCGATAAGACCACGGTCCTTGCTTCATTTATGCTAGTTAACAATGAAACGGGAGCTGTCTATGACGTGGCGGAGGCGGCGCGCATCGTTAGAGAGCGGGCGCCCAGGGCGTTCATCCATTGCGATGCAGTTCAGGGCTATCTTAAAACGAGATTCACGCTGAAAAGCCTCGGAGTGGATGCAGTCTCCGTAAGCGGACATAAGGTCAACGCTCCCAAGGGAGTTGGCGCACTGTTCATAACGGCGGAGGTCATAAAGTCAAAGCGCCTCGTTCCCGTTACCCTCGGAGGAGGGCAGGAGAGCGGGTTCCGTTCGGGAACGGAGAATATCCCCGCAATTGCCGCGCTGGGTGTTGCGGCAATTGAGGGCTTTCGGGAAATGGCGTCCCGCCACGAAAGGATAGCCTCCCTCAGAGCTCTTCTTGAAAGGGAGCTTTGCGGCGCAGTAAGAATAAACCGCCCTGAAAAGGGTCTTGACTCTATCGCAAATATGACTCTTCCCAATATAAAGAGCGAAACGATGCTGAATTATCTTTCGGGAGAGGGCATCTGTATAAGCGCAGGCAGCGCCTGCTCTGCCCGCGGAGGCGGCGTCAGCCGCGCGCTTACAGCCTTCGGTATCCTCCCCGAGGAGGCAGACTGCTCCGTAAGAGTCAGCCTCTCCCACCTTAACAGCGAGGAAGAGATCATCCGCTTTGCCGCCACCCTCAGGGACGGCATATCAAAGCTTGCAAGAATAAAATGAAAAAACCGCCCCCGGCGGTTTTTTCGTCTTCAGATCCGGGTTTATCGGGGAGGAGACGGGGGGATGCAAAGAACTTTTTTGAAAAAAAGTTCTCTGCACTCTCAAAAAACTTTAAACTTTTGGTGTAGCTGAACTTTACAAGGCAAAAGTTGCAGGGCAAAGCCCTGCGGCGCTTACAGCGCCAGCCAACGCTTTAGGGTAAAAAACCGAAAATGAACAAGTTTATTTTCGGTTTTTTACCCTAAAGCGTTGGCTTTTGCCTTTTTGCTATCTTTGTTTTGTTGAAGTTTTTTGCGGAGCTTTTTTTCAAAAAAGCGACTGTTCCTCCTCCCCGACAAACCCGAATTTAAAAAGAGATCCGCCCTTGGGCGGATCCCTGCATAATTTTCACTTTTCGCTGTATTTATCGTCGTTCACAAGGTCCTTTATGACCTCGCCTGCCAAAATATATCCTGCAACGGGAGGAACGAAGGAGCAGCTGGCGGGGATGCTTCTGCGGTGGGCGTCGCCGGGGGCGGAGGTCTTTCTCGGCTCCTCAGGAGACCATACCACCTTCAACTTTTTGATACCGCGGGCCTTCAGCTCTCTTCTCATAACCTTGGCAAGGGGGCAGACTGACGTTTTATAAACGTCGCTGACGCAGAGCAGGGAAGGGTCGACCTTATTTCCCGTGCCCATAGAGCTGATAACCGGTACTCCTGCGCGGACAGCGCCCTCAATAAGGGCAAGCTTTCCGGAAACCGTATCTATAGCATCGATTATATAATCAAACGAAGAAAAATCAAACTCCTCTGCGTTTTCGGGGAGAAAGAAAATATTATGACAGTTGACCGTGATATCCGGATCGATATCGGCAATGCGAGAGCGCGCTGCCTCGGTCTTGTCCATTCCAACGGTGGAGTGGAGTGCAATTATCTGACGGTTTATATTTGATTCGGATACCTTATCGGAATCGATAAGATCGATGGTGCCCACTCCTGCGCGGGCAAGAGCCTCAACTGCAGCACCTCCCACTCCGCCGATGCCGAAAACGGCGACTCTCGATGCCTTCAGCTTATCTATCGCCCCGTCACCGAAAAGAAGGGCGGTTCTCGTGTACTGTTCTTTCATGGCAATACCTCTCTTTTATAAAATTATACTTTCGTATATAGCCTTTGTCAATGTTGACGGGGGAGTTTTTTTGCTGTATAATACTAACATAATTTGGAACGGGGCATCCCCGAAAAAGGAACGGATATATTTATGGCAAGAAAAAGAAAAAAGGAAGCGCGGATGGGCAGGGCGTTGACTGCCATAGGCATTGCCTTAAAGCTTACGCAGATCATCGGTGCAGCATTTGGCGTCTCTCTGCTTTCCGGAACGTTGATGACTCTCGTGACCACCTGCTTTATGGTGGGAGGTCTTGCGGTCATTGCAAGTGAAAACTTAAACGTAACGGGAGCTTTGGCTCTGATTTCCCTTGTCGGCATTATTGGCGGAATCATTCCCGGCGAAAACGCTGTTTTCCTGTTTGCGTTTATGGCTGTAAGCCTTTTATCATTTGCGGCAATGCTCATATCAATGAAGAGAAAAAACCGCATCATCCCGGGAGTTGGAGTGATACTTCTGACAGGTCTCCTTGCACTGCATACCTTTGGCGTTTTCTCATTACCCACCGTGGCAGTTACGGCAGTACTTATTCTGATCTACGTCTCAATGGGCGCGGGACTTTATGTTTAACGCTAACTCTTTATGACAATAATTAAAAACAGAATTCTTTTCAAGAACTTTTCTGTTTGTGTTCAAAAAACTGTCACATTGGGCAAATATAATAAGTGCACAAAAGAAAATTTCCCCTTGACTGAAAGGATATAATAAAATGGACGAAATCAAAAACACAGATTATACCTCAGAGGAGCCTTCCTTCAAACCCGAGGGAGAAGCCCCCGAGACTTCTGTAGAGATCTCGGAGGAAGAGATCTCTGCAAGAGTAGAGGAGCCCTCTGCAACGATGCCCGGCGAGGATGTACAGCCGGATTCCCAGGCTTTTGTATCTCCCGAGGCTCCCGAAGCTCCCGTGGCTCCCGAAACGCCCGAGGTAACTGTTCCCGTCACTCCCGCGCCCCCCGCCTTTTCTCAGGCTCCCGGAGCGATGCCTCCTCCAAAGCGAGATTGCGGTGAAAGCCAGCCCCCTCATATGGACCGAGGCTTTTCCCACAGCGGAGAGTACAGATATTCTCCCCCATATTCCGATTCGAACGCAAGAGACAGCGTGTATGAAAAATCCGCTTCCGCTCCTGTATCCCCCACGCCCGAAAAGAATGCTAGCAACGGTAAGAAGGAAAAGGTGAAGACTGTGCGAACCTTCTCAACGGCAGCTCTTGTCTTTATCCTTATTGGGGCGATCATCCTGTCCTTTGCCTCCGGTATGCTGGGCGCCCTTCTTGTGACCGGCGGGCTCGAGCCTGCAGACGAGGTTGCAGATGACGCGAATAACAAGGACAGCGAAAAGGATAACGACGACGGAGATCTTGTTATCGACAGAGTTGAAGAGGACGTTAAGGATGACGATAGCGGTGAAGGCACCGAGGATGCGCCCGATCAGCTCACGGGCACCTACGACCTCAGCGACGTATGTGCAGTAGTAAGCGCATCAGTGGTTGAGATCACTACAGAGTTCAACAAGACCCAGTACGGCTATTATCAGTACGTACAGGAGGGTGCAGGAAGCGGCGTTATTATCAGCCGTGACGGATATATCATTACAAACGCTCACGTTATCACCGATTCCGAAAGCGGAAAGCTTGCGGATTCCATCAATATCCGACTGAATTCCGGAGAGGAATACGAAGCAAAGATCATAGGAAGTGACACCGAGTCCGATATCGCGCTCATCAAGGTGGACGGCAAGGGCCTTTCTGCGGCAAGAGTGGGCAACAGCGATTCCATCAAGGTGGGCGAGCAGGTCATTGCCGTAGGTAACCCCCTTGGCGAGCTTGGCGGCACGGTGACCAGCGGTATCGTTTCCGCAACAAACAGAGAGATCAACGTTGAAAATAATAAGATGACCCTTATCCAGATAGATGCTGCCATCAATCCCGGAAACTCCGGCGGCGGACTCTTCAATACTAAGGGAGAACTTATCGGTATCGTTAACGCTAAGACTACAGACGTTACCGTTGAGGGACTGGGCTTTGCCATTCCCGTTAACGAGGCTGTAAACGTAGCCGAGGAGCTTGAGAAACACGGATACGTAACAGGTAAGACTCATATAGGAATAAGCCTTACAGACGTTACCGATTCCTTTACAGCGTATTATTATTTCCGCAGCGAGTCCACAGGCGTTTATATTACAAGCGTTCAGGAGGGCTATAATGAGGATGTTCTTGAGTACGGTGACAGGATAACCGCAATTAATGACGTTGAGGTGAGCTCCACAGCCGACGTCAAGGAGATCGTCAGCGAAAGCAAGGTTGGCGATAAGCTTATCTTCACAGTATCCCGCCAGGGAAAGCTTAAGGACGTGGAGGTAACCTGCTACGAATACGTTCCCCAGGAAGACGTATCCTTCGATGAGGAATAAAAGAGAAATCCGCCCCCGGGCGGATTTCTTCTTTTGACCTTCAAATTCGGGTTTATAGGGGAGGGGACGGCGGGGGGATGCAAAGAACTTTTTTGAAAAAAAGTTCTTTGCACTCTCAAAAAATTTCAAAAAGGGGATGGGTATAAATTCGGGTTTGTCGGGGAGTTAATTATGTAGCGAACGCTACCCTCGTCGTCATCCTGAGCGGAGGGGGAGTTTGCCGAATTTCAAACAATTCGATAAACCCAAATTTGAAATGTAAAAGATAAAGTATGCACCAAGTCCTTCCCCGATGGAAGGACCCGCGTAGCGGGGGGATCCGTCTTGATTCGGGGGAAGGGGGACCGCAGAGCGGTGGATGAGGGTTGAACATCAGCACAAGAACTATCTTACTGTTATAGTTAAACTGAATATGGTAGTCTACACGGTATTATTTATTCTATCATTT
>SVTD01000051.1 GCA_015063955.1 Oscillospiraceae bacterium
CAGAGAGGTACACACATCCATCCCGGCAACAACGTTGGCCGCGGTAGTGATGACACACTCTTTGCTCTTATCAACGGTAAGGTAAAGTTTGAGCATATCCACGGTGGCAGAAAGCAGGTTAGCGTATACGCTGACTGATCTTTCAAAAGTGACTTCAAAGGACAGAGGTTTCTCTGTCCTTTTTTGTTTCTCTGAGAAAACACCACGAAATCCGGCATATATAGCTTAACTCTTGTTCCTCTTGAAAACTGTTGCTATAATTAGTTTGAATTTAGCCGGGTATTTGTGTTTTTATCAAATAAATAAAAATTTTTCCCTAAAATGTGACCGTAAAGGAAATAATAGGTACTATATAGGTGAAGGGGGTGAGGAAAGCAATTGAAGGACTCAAATATTATAAAGCTTTATAATGACCGCGATGAAAGCGCAATTGCAGTAACGCGGGAAAAATATAATAATTTTTGCTATAGCATAGCATTCAGCGTTCTTAATAATAACGAGGACGTTATAGAAGTTCTGAACGATACTTACCTCGCCGTGTGGAACGCCATTCCACCCGAAAAGCCCCTCTCCTTCTCAGCTTTTATCGGAAGGATCACGCGAAACATCGCCCTGAAGCGTCACCGCTCACGGTCTGCAATGAAAAGAAAAGGTTCAGTTGCAGATATAAGCCTTGACGAGCTTGACGAATGTATCCCCACACGAATGACCGTTGAAGCAGAGATGGAGGCAAAGGACCTTACCCGTGTCCTCAACGAATTTCTTTCCTCACTTTCCCAAAAAGACAGAAAGGTATTTGTTCGCAGATACTGGTATATGGATAAGGTATCCGATATAGCCAAAAGATTCGGCTATTCGGAATCAAAGGTCAAAATGATACTTTTAAGAACACGCGAAAAGCTCGCAGAAAAGCTCAGAAAGGAGGAGATCCAATGAGTCCTGAGCTATTGCAGGATGCAATCGGCGGTATCGATGACGCGTTCATTGATGAAGCCGCAAACGCTACGGGGATAAACCCTAAGGTATGGCTGCCTGCGGCATCTCTTGCCGCCTGCATTTTGCTTACGGTAGCCCTCTTGCCCTGGAAGACCATGTTGTCGGTAAACGATCCTTCAAAAGCACCCCCGCCCGACAAGGATCCCACATCGGACTTTCTCTGGCAGGATGATACCACAGAACCTGACAGCACGAAGGATGAGGATGATTCCACTGTTAAAGACTCTGACGAAATCACACAGCCTCCCTATATAACGGAGCCGGATAATGGCGACTCTGACGTTGCCCCTCCCCAGACGCTCCCCACCACCCCCGATACTACGGGCCCCTATCCCCCTGCTGCTACCGTGCCCGATACGGATGATACCGACGGTGCAGAAAAGGATACCGTAGGCCCCGTAGTTCCCGATAAGCCCCCCGCTCCCGATCATGGAGTAACAATACCCCAGCGCCCCACGGTGCTTTCCCGCTCACGGTATCCCGTCCAGGATCCTTACCCCACGGAATACTCCCTTATACCAAAGTGGAGAAGCGCAAAGAACGAAAGGATCAATTATTATACCAAACGCATAGGTAATACGGGCAGCTTTATGTACCGTACAGTAAGTGAATTCTTCAAGGATTCGGAAAACGAAAATCTGATCTACTCCCCCGTCAGCGCATATATGGCACTGGGAATGCTTGCCGAGTCCTGCGACGGAGAGAGCCGCCAGCAGTTACTCTCCCTCCTTTGCGAGAGTGATATCCCGTCTCTCAGAACCAGCGCCCAAAGCCTCTGGAACGCCTGCTACCGTGACGACGGCGCCGTTACAAGCGTTCTCGGAAGCTCCCTTTGGCTTGACAGCTCCTTTACTCCAAGCACTCAGATAACCGATATTCTTGCCGAGAACTATTATGCATCCTCCTTTTACGGTAATACCGGTGACGGGGAATACGACGAGCTCATGCGCTCCTGGATCAACGAACAGACAAGAGGCGCCCTCAGCGAAACGGTGCAGGGAAGCACCCTTGACCCCGAAAGCGTGATGGCTCTTATGTCCACCGTGTATTTTGAAGCCGATTGGACTGACGGATTTGATCCTGACTTAACGAGAAGCTGGACGTTCCATTCTCCCGAGGGAGACGTTACTGCCCCCTTTATGTACAAGGACTTCGTTGGATTCCTTTACCGCGGAGCCAATTTCAGAACCACCTATCTTGAGCTGAATGAAGGCGGAAAGATGTGGTTTATCCTTCCCAACGCAGGCGTAAGCCCCCAAAGCCTGTTCAGCGATTCGGAGGCTATGAGCTTTATAACAGGAGATGCACAAAAGGTGCTTTCCTATGAAGATCATAAAGCGTATATGTGGATGTTTTTGCCGAGGTTCAGCATAGATTCCCATATCGATATCGGCCAAAGCCTTGAAAATCTGGGAATTAGCGATATATTTGATCCTGCGAAGGCTGATTTCTCAACCCTTACGGATTCGGATATATCAATTGGCAGCATTACTCAGTCTGCAAAGATCAGCATCGATGAAAGCGGCTGCGAGGCGTCGTCCGTAAGCGGCGGTATCTGTCCCGACTACGGAGATACCCAGCCCGTAGGCGTTACCTTTGACAGACCCTTTATATTCGTAGTAACAAGCGATTCAGGCATTCCCATGTTCGTAGGAACGGTCAACCGTCCTGATTCACCATAAACCTCTCTATACGCAGAAAGGAGAAAATAATGAAAAGAACGAGAAAAATAATTGCATTCCTCCTGGCGGTAATCGTCCTCCTCACCGCCATTCCGCTCTCCGTTTCGGCAGTTGACGGTGAAGTCGATACAGGCTTTACCTATACTGTCGAGGGAGAGTACTGCACGGTCACCGGTTATACGGGCAGCGAGACCGAGATCACCGTGCCTGCAGAGATAGACGGTATTCCCGTAAAGGCTGTAGGGAAGAATGCCTTTGCAGATAATACTTCTGTCAAAAAGATAACTGTTTCAGAGGGTATATCCGAATTCAAGGCGAATGCTTTCAGCGCGGCATCCGCCTTGGAGGAGGTATCCATCCCCTCTACAGTAACCGAGATCCCCGAAAGAGCATTCTACAATTGCCAGAGCCTTGAAAGGGTAGTATTTCCAAACGGAAATAATCTGACGTCCATCGGCTCATACGCCTTCTACGGCTGTAAATGCGGAAATGCTCCCATCGGTGATAAGCTGGTATCTGTTATGGACGGCGCTTTTGCAAGCTGTCCCATGGAAGAGCTTACCGTTCCCGCAGGGGTGACCGTTATCAATCCCAGCGCCTTTCAGAACTGCGGTCTTAAAAGCGTGACCCTCCACGAGGGCATTACCCGTATCAGAACGAGAGCCTTTTATAATAACGATATCGCAGAGCTCACCCTCTATTCAGGTCTTGAGGAGATCGGAAACTACGCGTTTCTCAGTAATAATTTCGAGACCCTTATTATTCCTTCAACGGTGAAGGTAGTCGGCACCAACGCCTTCGGCTCGATAAAGGAGCTTACAGCCGTGACCGTGGGAGAAGGGGTTGAGCAGTTAGGCAGCTACGCCTTCTCCAATTGCTCCGCTCTCGTAAGAGTAGAGTTTATGAATAATTTTACAAAATACGCAAGCAACGTATTTAATTACTGCCATGAAGATCTTCAGATCTTCGGCGGCACCCTCACCGGCTCCGCCACCTCATCCGGTGCTTCAACGGGTAACACCGTAAAAGAACCCGTGGGCGACTACTTCGTATACGACAGAAGCGCAGGAACGGTCGTTGTAAACGAGGGTGTTACTACAATTCACATTGACGCTTTCAAAAACTGTACTACTATCAAAAGTGTGACCCTCCCCGAAAGCGTAACGCTGATCGCAGACAGCGCCTTTGAAGGGTGTAAAAACCTTTCAAGCATCAACCTTGAAAACGTGAAAGAGATCGGCGATAAGGCTTTTATGGGATGTACTGCCCTCAAATCGATTAATATTGGTGATAATCTTGAGGGCTTTGGAAAGTATGCATTTGCAGAGAGCGGACTTGAATCGGTCTATTTGGGAGAAAACATCAAATGGACTGATGCCTGGGCTTTCTGGAACTGCAAGAATCTGAGCAAAGTTACATTTTCAAAAAACAGTAACACCACATCGAGCAGATTAAGTCAAAGCACCTTCAGAGACTGTACCGCCCTCGAATCCATCGTGATTCCCGACTACGCTACAACACTCCCCTCATTCCTTTTCTACGGCTGTACCGCTCTTTCCGATGTAACCCTTCACGACAATATTACGGACATTGATCCGTCTGCATTTTACGGTTGTAAGTCTCTCGAGGAAATAACCCTGCCCGAAAACCTTGAGGTAATAGATGAGAGAGCATTTGAAAGATGCACGGCGCTGAGATCCGTGACCGTACCTAAATACGTATCGACCATCGGAAACTTTGCTTTTTCAGACTGCACCGCTCTTGAAAGCGTTGCCCTCAGCGTAGGTATCACTTCAATCGGCAACAAGGCGTTTATGAACTGTGAGTCTCTCACTATGATCGAGCTTCCTTATACCGTTTCCTCCATCGGTGATAACGCATTTGCAGACTGCACTTCTCTCAAGAGCTTTGCTTTCCCTCAGAGGGTTGCGAGCGTGCCTAATTATGTTCTTTCAGGCTGTACCTCACTTGAAAGCGTTACTCTTACCCTCAGACAGAAGACCGTCGGTGCGGGCGCTTTTCAGGGCTGTACCTCCCTCAAGACTATAGAGCTTCCCGGAACCGTTACCAAGATAGAGCAGCTTGCATTCGCAGATTGCACGTCACTCAGCTCCATCGATATTAAATACGCGTCCTCCATCGGCAATAACTGCTTTGAAAACTGCACCTCTCTTGAAAAGATCGAGCTTCTTGAATCACTGGACTTTATCGGTCATAGCGCCTTTATGGGCTGTACTGCCCTTAAGGAAATAACTATTCCCGTAAGCGTTTCTTCCATCAGTGCCCATACCTTCTACGGCTGTACGAGCCTTAAAAAGGTAACACTTAACGATGAGATCGTCAGTATCGGCAACTATGCATTTGCAAATAGCGGCATTGAAGAGATAGTTATCCCGAAATCTGTTACGACAATAGGTGATTATGCCTTTGCGAACACTCCGATAAAGGAGTTTATTATTCCTTCTTCTGTAAGCAGTGTGGGAAGCTACGTCTTCTCCGGATGCGACGTAATGGAAAAGCTTACTATCAAAGAGGGTGTTGAAAAACTTAAGAATTATGCATTTGCAGGCTGCGGCGTCGGGGAGATAACGATCCCCTTATCTGCAAAGCTTGGAAGATACTTGTTTACAAACTCTGCCGTTAAGAAAGTAATCGTTTCCGAGGGTATTGAATATATTGACGATTATTCTTTTGCGGAAAGCATGATCGAAGAGGTTATCCTTCCTCAGTCTCTCCTTGAGATCGACGATTATGCCTTCTACAATTGCACGAATCTGAAAAAGATAGACCTTCCGAAGAAGATTGAGGATATCGGAAAGCACGCATTTGAGTACACGGGACTTGAAAGCGTAACTCTCCCCGCTTCTCTTGAATGGTGGCATTACGGCGACCTTGCCTTCGCAAACTGTAAAAATCTTACGAACATAACGGTAGAAGACGGTGTCGGAATAATCCCTGCGGGAGCATTTGCTGGTGCGCCCATTAAAGAGCTCTACCTGCCCGAAAGCGTTGTCACAGTTAATGCTGATGCATTCAGGCAGTGCTCTGAGCTTGAAAAGATAACCCTTTGCGGAGAGGAGCTTTATATCGGCGGCTATGCATTCGCATATTGCACCACTCTCACAGAGATCGACCTTCCCAATTACGTTAAAGTAAACGATTATGCATTTTACGATACTGCATACGTTAATAACGAGGAGAATTGGGAGAACGGCTTCCTATACATAGATACCTGCCTTTATCAGGTAAGAAATGGAGTCAGCGGTATCGTTAATATCAAAGAGGGAACCACGTCGATTGCTTACAACGCATTCCTGCCTTCCCATTCGATCACCGAGATCCACGTGCCCGAGGGCGTTGTTGCTGTCGGCGGCTGGGCTTTCAGCGCCGTAAGCTATAAGCTTGAAAAGGTAACGTTCCCCTCAACTCTTAAATTCCTCGGCAGACACGTTATCAATCCTCCCGTTGATGAAAAGACTTATCCCGTTCTCAAGTTCAATATGACCGAGGCTTATTACAACGCGAACGTAACCGTTGAGGTGAATTATCATCTTACTGAAGAGCGTATGAGATTCAAGGATAGTTACGGTAATGTCGACGTTTATGTACCCTACTGTAATCTCTCAGAGCTTTTCGAAAGCTATGATAAGAAGTCTCTTTACGATATGGTGGATTTCATAGATGCAAATCAGGAGATCTATTATTACGTAGAATTCTTCAGAGAGCACGTTAAGGGGGACTCTGACACCATATATATCCATATGGAAGAAGGGATTACTGCAGGCTCGGGAACCGTTCCGAATTTCTCATCCGTAGGAATGAAGTATAATTACGGAAAGTATCTGAACGCAGCTTGCGTCTGGACCCCGGATATGCTCACAAACAGTAATTATCTTATCGGAGAGACAAGAAATAAGGTCCTTGTCTGCTGCCTTAACGAAGGATTCTTTGATTATATAAATTCTCTTGACCGTCTTGACGGTAACGTGCTTATCCTTGATCTTCTGATGAATATTCTTGATGATGAGAACGTAGCGGGAATTTCTCTGGCAGTTGACGATCATACAAGCAGCGATACCGCGATCCTCACCCTCAGCGCCGACGACGTGCCCTACGAGGCGGCAATCCTCGGTGACTGTAACGGTGACGGTTCGGTAAACGCGCTGGATGCAAACCTTATGAGAAGAGTAATGAGCGGATGGGATGATAACGTCGATCCCTTCGCAGTGGATATGAACGGAGACGGCGTCCTCAACGCAAAAGATTCACTTACTCTGAAGCAAATGATAGTAATGGGCTAATAACTTCCATAATTTGAGCCATGCTGAAAAGCGGTGGCTGCCGCGCTTTAACGCGACAGCCACCGCTTTCCTTTATCAAATTCGGGTTTGTAGGGGAGGGGGAACGGTCGCTTTTTTGAAAAAAAGCTCCGCAAAAAACTTTAAAAAGGTTTTCACCAAAGAGAGTACTCTCTTTGGTGAAAACAACAAAAGCCTTACAGGGCTTTTGTTCAAAGAAGGATCATCCACTACCGAAGAACTCTAATTTGAATCCACTTTTTAAAGTTTTTTGGGAGTGCAGAGGACTTTTTTACAAAAAAGTCCTTTGCATCAACCCACCGACAAACCCGAATTTGAAGTGGTCTCGTATGCTTATGGGCAGGAGATGTTGGAAATGCCTGTTCAGCAGTAAAAGCCTCTTTTTCATTCTTTTTTAAACTATAAATATCGGTAATCGCTTGACCTTTTCTTCGAAATATTATATAATAATTTGATAGTATAAGGGGAGGTATGGCTATGGTTGAAATTACCGAGGTTCGTGCTCATTCGAGAGCCGAAAAGCAGGGGATCTTAAAAGACGATATCCTTGTTTCCATTAACGGTCACGAGATATGCGACGTTCTCGATTACCGCTTCTATCTGGCAGAAAAGAATATAGAGCTTCTCCTTAAAAGAAACGGGGAAGAGTATAGAGCCAATATCCGCAAGGGCGAATACGACGATATAGGTCTTGAGTTTGCAACGCCCCTTATGGATAAAAAGCACACCTGTGAAAATAAATGTATCTTTTGCTTTATCGATCAGAATCCTAAGGGTATGAGAAAGAGCATTTATTTTAAGGATGACGATTCCCGTCTCTCATTCCTTCACGGCAACTACATTACGCTGACAAATCTGAAAATGGCAGATATTCAGCGAATCATAAATATGCATATTTCTCCCGTAAACGTTTCCGTTCATACAACGAACCCCGAGCTGCGGGTCATGATGATGAAGAATAAGCATTCCGGCGAGGTTCTTTCCTATCTCAAAGTCCTCAGCGATGCAGGCATCAAGCTTCGTGGACAGATCGTTCTCTGTAAGGGAGTAAACGACGGGGCAGAGCTTTCTCGCTCAATGGAGGATCTCAGCTCCTATTATCCTCAGCTTGACAGCGTTTCTGTCGTTCCCGCAGGACTGACAGCGTACCGTGACGGCCTTTATCCTCTTGAGCCCTTCAGCCCCGAGGAATGTGCAGCCGTCATAAAGCAGGTGACCGATTTCGGTGATAGGTGTATGGAAAAATTCGGCGAGCGTATCTTCTATGCGTCCGATGAATTTTACGTAAAAAGCGGAACGCCCCTTCCCGAATATGAGTTCTGGGGAGATTTCACCCAGATCGAAAACGGCGTGGGAATGCTTTCATCCTTCGAATACGAGTTTATGTGCGCCCTCTCCACCCTTGATGAAGAGGAAAAGAAGATAGAAAGACACATAACGATAGCTACGGGATACGCATCCTACGGTATGATAAAAAAGCTCTCGGACAGACTCTGCGAGGATTGTCCCGGGCTCAGAATTGACGTAGTAAAGATAAAAAACAACTTTTTCGGCGGAGAGGTAACGGTAACGGGACTCCTGACGGGAAAGGATATAGCAGAGCAGCTTTGTGGGCGGGAGCTTGGCGAGGCGGTGTACCTTTCCAGAAACGTTCTCAGAAGCGAGGGGGACCTGTTCCTTTGCGGAATGACTCCCGATGAGCTCAGCTCACGGCTTGGAACTGACGTTGTGTTTACGGATAACGACGGCGGCGAGTTCCTTTACAGCATACTTAAGATAGAATTATAAGGAGGGCAATTGAATGTCAAAGCCTGTAATTGCCATTGTAGGCAGACCTAACGTAGGTAAATCAACGCTTTTTAATAAGCTTATAGGTGAGCGCCGCGCGATCATCGAGGATACTCCCGGCGTAACGCGAGACCGTATCTACGGCGAGACCGAATGGTGCGGAAAGACTATGATCGTTATCGATACCGGCGGTATCGAGCCCAAGACTGACGATATTATCCTCAAAAAAATGCGCGAGCAGGCCCAGATCGCCATCGACACGGCAGACGTTATCATCTTTATGTGTGACGTAAAGACGGGACTCGTTGCCGATGACCTTGATATTGCAGTAATGCTCAAGAAGTCCGGCAAGCCCGTTATTCCCGTGATCAATAAGGTTGATAAGGTGGGAGCCGTTCCCCTCGAATTCTACGAGTTCTATCAGCTCGGCTTTGAAAACGATCTTGTTGCAATTTCTTCAATCCACGGAAGCGGAAGCGGCGATCTCCTTGACGCCTGCCTTGCGGCACTTCCCGAGTTTGAGACCGAGGAGGAGGATAACGACGTTATCAACGTTGCGGTTATCGGAAAGCCCAATGCCGGAAAATCCTCTCTTATCAATAAGATCCTCGGCGACGACAGACTTATCGTTTCCAATATCGCAGGCACCACCCGAGATGCCATCGATACTTATTTTGAAAACGAGCACGGTAAGTATAACTTTATCGATACCGCAGGCATCCGCCGTCAGTCAAAGGTAGAGGACAGAGTAGAGAAGTTCAGCGTTCTCCGTGCCAAGATGGCAGTAGAGCGTGCCCAGGTTTGTCTCCTCGTTATCGATGCAAACGAGGGCGTTACCGAGCAGGATGAAAAGATCGCAGGTATCGCTCACGAGGCAGGCAAGGCAGTTATCATCTGCGTTAACAAGTGGGATCTTATCGAAAAGGATAACAATACCGTAAACAGCTATACAAAGGACGTTTACGATGCACTGTCCTATATGACCTACGCCCCTCTTCTCTTCATATCTGCCCAGACGGGTCAGAGAGTACCAAAGCTCTTCGAGCATATCAATTACGTTCATAATCAGGCAAATACCCGTATTTCCACAGGTATGCTCAACGACGTTCTTGCAGATGCAACCACCCGAGTTCAGCCCCCCTCCGATAAGGGTAAGAGACTGAAGATCTACTATATGACACAGATAAGCGTAGCTCCTCCCACCTTTGTAATATTCTGCAACTCCGCAGAGCTTTTCCATTTTTCATATCAGCGCTATATTGAAAACTGCCTGAGACAGACCTTTGGCTTCAAGGGCACACCCATAAAGATTATTATCCGACAGAAAGGAGATAATGAGGACTGATGCTTGTTCAATTTATTTTTGATTCAGGTGTGAACGGAACGGTAGCTACCGTTATCGGAGTCATACTTTGCGTTATTATTTCTTATCTTCTCGGAAGCCTTAATTTCGGTATTATCTTTTCAAGGCTCATATATAAGCAGGACGTAAGATCCTCAGGAAGCGGAAACGCAGGGAGCACTAATATGCTCCGTACATACGGCAAGCGTGCGGGAATCATGACCTTTGCCGGTGACTGTCTCAAAACCGCGGTCTCCATCGGTATCGGCTTTCTTGTCTATGATATTTACGGAATGTATTTTGCGGGCATTGCCTGCATGGTGGGACATTCCTATCCCGTGTTCTTCAAATTCAAGGGCGGAAAGGGAGTTGCCTGCTTTGCGACCCTCGTTCTCGTTATCAGCATCGCAACGAATATGTGGTATCTCTTCGTTATCCTTTTCGTGATCTTTGCTGTTATAGTTATCGGAACGAAGTACGTATCCCTCGGATCCATCGTGGCATCTCTTCTTTATCCCATTCTTCTTAACAGATTTATCGAGATCTCTGCAAGTATGACCACTGATGAGATAATGATACAAGAAATTCTCAATCTTCACGCCTTTGATATATATGCGGTTGTTGCGGCATTCTTCGTAGTATTCCTTCACAGATCGAATCTTGTCCGCCTCTTTAACGGAACGGAAAATAAGATAAGCCTTTCCAAAAAGAAAAAGGAAAACGAAGAAGCAAAATGACAGATGAAAAAGTAAAAGGCTTTGCCGACCTTTGCAGGCTTTCGGCAGAGAATAATACTCTTAAAAATTTCGTTCTTTCCTCACCTCTTGAAAAAGAGGTGCAGAAGATCAAGGGCACTGTCCGAAAATTCTCGGAAAAGACGGTTGTTCAGCTTGAATACTTTTGTACCGAGGGAAGAGTCCGCCAGGAAAACGTGGAGATCTCCGAGCTTTCTGAGGTTATCTCTGAGAGATTTTCTCGCTTTTCCCGTGCCGATCTTAACGACAGCGCAGGCAGCGCATCCCTTATGAGATCGAAAAAAGGGAAGGTCTCCCTTGTAAAGCACGGTACCATCGGCGGCGGTGAACGCGTTGAGGCACGGGGCGATAAGGTCAAGAACTATATTCTTGACGGCAGTGAGGAGTTTCTTTTTCATCTCGGGATCTCCGATAAAGGCGGCAGAGTTCACGATAAAAAACAGTCAAAGTACAGGCAGATCAACCGCTTTCTCGAATACGTCGGGGATATGATGAAGTATCTCCCCCGGGAGGGAGAGCTCAGAGTTGCCGACCTTTGCTGCGGAAAGAGCTATCTTTCCTTTGCGGTCTATTATTATCTGACGAAAAAGCTTTCCAGAGCGGTTTCAATGGACTGTATGGATCTTAAGGAAAGCGTTATGGAATACTGTGCCGATATTGCAAGAAAATGCGGCTTTGACGGTATGCATTTTGCATCAGGCGACGTAACGAAGTACGAGCCCGCAGAGAAGCCTCATCTCGTTATAAGCCTTCACGCCTGCGATATCGCAACGGATATCGTTCTTGAGCGCGCCTGCTCCCTTGGTGCAGAGGTCATTCTTTCAACCCCCTGCTGTCACAGACAGCTCAGCCGCGAGCTTGACTGCGAGCCTTTGAGGTTTGTCAGCGCAAGCTCGGTGCTTAAATCAAAGATGTGCGACGCCCTTACGGACTCGCTGAGAGTTTTAAGGCTCGAGGCAGAGGGCTACAGTGCCGATGCGGTGGAGCTTATCGATCCCGAGGATACTCCGAAAAACGTGCTTATCCGTGCACATAAAAACAGAAATCTTTCATACGGCTCCAAAAGTGCCGATGAATATAAGCTGGCTTATAAGTTTTTGACAGGGAAGGATGCCCCAGCCCTCTCAAAGGAAAGGCAGGAAAACAATGGATAATATTAAAATTCTTCTTGACCCGAACGTAAGCGCAGAAGAAAGGCTTTCAGCGCTACGGGAGCTTGGCGACCCTTGCGAGAGTGACGGAAGCTGGGTAAACAACCACATACATACGTCTTATTCCTTCTCCCCTTACACGCCTGCGGCGGCAGTTTATTTTGCCCGTAAGGCAGGTCTTTCCACGGCGGGAATCATGGATCACGATTCCGTAGGCGGAATCGATGAATTTATAAAGGCGGGCGAGATCATCGGTATGCCCGTTACTGTCGGCTTTGAATGCAGAACCAGCGTGAAGGGAACTGCCCTTGAGGGTCTCAGACTCAATAATCCCGATCAGGTTTCCGTAGCTTATGTAACTCTTCACGGCATTCCCCACGGAAACGTCTTTGAATGCGAGAAGGTTCTCGCTCCTCTGAGAGAGAAGCGTAACGAGCGTAACCGCAAAATGTGCGAAAGGATCAGCGAGCTTTGCTGTGAATACGGAATCACACTTGACTTTGAAAAGGACGTTCTTCCTCTCTCCAAGGACTGCGAGGGCGGAAGCGTAACGGAGCGCCACGTACTCTTCGGTCTTACTCTTAAAATTGCTGACGGCAAGGAAAGAAGCGAGGCTGTGTCCCTTGTGGATAAGCTTTGCGGAGGTATTGCAGATAAGGTAAAGAATAAGCTTCTTTCTGCACCCGATGAATATTATCTTTACGACGTCCTCGGCGTTCTCAAAAGCTCTCTCGTTTCAAAAATATACGTTGATGCAGACGAGGAGCTTATGCATATCAGTGACTTCACGGCTCTTGCAAAGAGAGTTGGCGGTATTGCGGCTTATGCATATCTCGGCGACGTTGGAGAGAGCCCCACGGGAGATAAGGCGGCTCAGAAGTTTGAGGACGATTATCTCGATCTTCTCTTCGATACTCTCCACGGTCTCGGATTTGCGGCTGTAACTTATATGCCCTCAAGAAACACGAAGGAGCAGCTTGACCGCGTTATGAAGCTTTGCGAGGAGCACGGCTTCTTCCAGATAAGCGGTGAGGATATAAATTCGCCCCGTCAGTCCTTCGTTTGTCCCGCAATGGCGCCCTATACCCATCTTTACGATGCTACCTGGGCTCTTATCGGCCACGAAAAGGCGGCAACAAAGGATGTAAACGACGGAATGTTCTCCGAAAAGACGACAGAAAAGCTCCCCGAGCTTTCAGCGCGAATCGGACATTTTTCAAAAATCGGAAGAAATTAATTACAGAGAGGTACGATATGGAACTTTTTGAAAGAAAAAGCATAGCGGCAAAGATCGCTCCCAAGCTCAGAATGATGTGCAGCCCCGAGGGTCTTGCAGGCGTTAAGGTCGATTTTGAAAGAACAGCGGCAAGAGCTTCTGCTACGGTGGAAAACGTATTTTCCGTATACGGCGGCGGTGCTGAGGATATCTACGTTGAGGGTATCGGTACCTTCACCGTGTATCCCGTTTATCCCGGTGCAACCTTTGCCGGAAAGATCGCAATAGTTACGGGCAGTGCCCAGGGCTTTGGCGCAGGTATTGCAGAATATCTTGCAGAAAACGGCTGTAAGGTCTGTGTTGCAGATATGAATGCAGAGGGTGCCGCGGCAAAGGCTAAGGAGATCTCCGAAAAGTACGGTATCGAGGCAATTGCAGTCGGTGCAAACGTAACTGACGAGGAGTCAGTAAAGAAGATGGTCGATGAGACCGTCTGTGCCTTCGGCGGACTTGATATCTTCGTAAATAACGCGGGAATCGTTCGAGCAGGCAGCCTTGAGGAGATGACAAAGCAGAACTTCGAGCTTGTTACAAGCGTTGACTATACAGCATTCTTCATCTGCACAAAGTACGCAGTTCAGCCTATGAAGCTTCAGAGAGAAGTGGCTCCCGAATATATGGCAGACGTGATCGAGATCAACTCAAAGTCCGGCCTTGAGGGAAGCAATAAGAACTTCGCTTATGCCGGCGCAAAGTTCGGCGGCATCGGACTTACACAGTCCTTCGCCCTTGAGCTTGCACCCTTTGGTATCAAGGTAAACGCTATCTGCCCCGGTAACTTCCTTGACGGACCTCTGTGGTCTGACCCCGAAAAGGGACTTTTCGTTCAGTACCTCAATGCCGGTAAGGTTCCCGGTGCAAAGACCGTTGCAGACGTGCGTGCTTTCTATGAATCCAAGGTTCCTCTGGGACGCGGTTGCCGCGTTGAGGACGTTACTCGCGCCATCTGCTATATCGTGGAGCAGAAGTACGAAACAGGTCAGGCTATCCCCGTAACAGGCGGCCAGACTATGCTCAACTGATATGAAAAGGCTCCTTTGTGCAATAATTATTATTGCGTTTTGCCTCAGTCTTTCCTCCTGCTCATCTGCCTCCGATCTTTACGGAGTGTGGTATGCGGATGAGGGGGGCGTTCGCAACGCCGTCCAGTTTTCCGAGAATAAGGAAGGGAAGGACGTGTTTGTCTGGGCTGTCTATAATATAAAGGATGACAGCATCGAATCAAATACTACCGGCTATTACAAGGTCTCCGGCGATACCGTGATCTTCGATACAGGAGACAGAACAGAGATTTTTGAGCTTCAGTATGAGATATCGGACGATACTCTCGTGCTCTTCAGTGAATCGGCAAGGCTGACTCTTGAAAAGTACGTGCTCGAGGACTAAGTCTTTTGTGAACAAATTGTAAATAACTGCGAATATATTTGAATTTGCATAAATAATGTAATAAAATATAGTTTAGTATAATATGTATTTTGCCGCATTGCGGCGGATTGGAGTAAACAATGACATTACTTGTACTTGCAGCAGGCATGGGCAGCCGTTACGGCGGACTCAAGCAGATCGACCCCTTTACCGAGGCGGGCGAATTTATCATCGACTTTTCCGTATATGATGCACTCAAGGCAGGCTTTGACCGCGTAGTGTTCATCATTAAGGAAGCAAACTACGACGATTTCAGAGAAACCATCGGCGCACGTCTTGAGGGTAAGATCAAGGTTGATTATGCTTTCCAGACAATGGACTACCTCGTTCCCGCAGACAAGCTTCCCGCAGACCGCGTAAAGCCCTGGGGTACAACACAGGCTATCCTCTGTGCTGAAGAAGTTCTCGCCGGCGACAGCTTTGCTGTTATCAATGCTGACGACTTCTACGGCAGAGATGCTTATATGAAGGCAGCAGAGTTCATCCGCAAGGCTGAAAAGGCAGAGGAGAATATGTATGCTATGATCGGTTACCATCTCGGTAATACTCTTTCCGACAGCGGAAGCGTAGCAAGAGGCGTTTGCGTAACTGAGGACGGCTACCTCAAGGAGATCGTTGAAAGAACAAAGATCTATAAGGTAGCAGAGGGCGGCCAGTTTGAGGATGAGAACGGCGCACTTGTAACAGTTCCTCCCGAAACCGTAGTTTCCATGAACTTCTGGTGCTTCACATCCTCCATTTTCGAGGGCGCTAAGGCAGAATTTAAGAAGTTCCTTGATGATCCCGACCGCGAGCCTCTCAAGTCTGAGTGCTTCCTTCCCAACGTAGTAGGTCAGCTCAAGCAGCAG
>SVTD01000052.1 GCA_015063955.1 Oscillospiraceae bacterium
AATTCTCAGACAGTTCGCACCCAGGTAGCAACCCTCATCCGTCAGCCTTACGGCTGCCACCTTCCCCCGAATCATGGGGGAAGGACTTACTATGTTCAGCTTCCTACAGTTCGACAAACCCGAATTTATAACCATCCCTTTTCAAAGTTTTTTGCGGAGCTTTTTTTCAAAAAAGCGACCGTTCCCCCTCCCCGATAAACCCGAATTTATCCCACCCTTTTTCAAAGTTTTTTGGAGTGCAGAACCTTTTTTTCAAAAAAGGTTTTGCGTCCCCGTCCCCCTCCCCCGTCGTTCCCGTATTTTAATTGTCTTTCACAAAAAAACAGCTGTCGTGTGACAGCTGTTTTTTCTTTATACGGGGATTTTAAATACTGCTTTTTTTACCTTGTCTGCCTGATAGCGGATGCCGGGGCGGTGGGGGTCTGTGGGGGCAAAGTATGCAAAGGTTCCGGCAGTCGCCTTCACCGTTGCGATGCTTCCCTCGCATTTATCGTAGAACATATAATCGTCCTCTTCAAAATACTCACCCGGGCCTGCACAGTCGCAAAGTGCGGCTCCGTCCATACACTCGTCTCCTGCGACGACGATCTGGAGATCGGCGTATCTCTTATGGGCCTCCCATTTATCGCCTGCGGCGTAGGGCTCGTATTCGCTGACGTTTACGAATATTCCCTCTTCAAGATCCGTGCGACCCATAGGAAGGGAATCAAGGCTGTTCTTTTCGAGAAAATCTGCCACTATATTGAATTTTTCGTTATAAGAAGCATAGCTTCTGAGCTGAGTTATTTTATCAGTAATCATATTGACCTCTTAATTCTCAGTTGTTTCGCCTTGGGTGGGCTTGTATGAAAGATAGGTGAAGATTTCGTCTACCGTATCGCCGTCGGCTGAATAGACAACGGTGCTGCCCTCAAAGGTATAGAAATAGAAGCACTCAGCCTTTTTATCGGCGGATGTCGTATCGGAGCCTGTATCAGTCGTTTCCTCTTCCTTTACCGTTTCAAATTTGTGACCGATATAAACGGTGTATTCCTTTTCCACGGTCTTTGAGGAGTCGGAGGGATCCTCTGCCGTGTAGACCACGGTAAAGCGCTCTCCCTCGGGGCTGATTCCGTAGGAGGACTTCATTTCCTCGCTGTCGGCGAAGTAATCCTCATATTGGGAAAGATCCAGGGTATAGAAGAGCTCGTAAAGCTTTGAGATTCCCCTTTCATCGGTGATCTCGTTGGTTATTTCGGCAGAATCCTTGACAGTCGTCAGGGTTACCGAGGTAACGTCGGAGGCGGTAACGGAATCCTTCTGGAGAGTATAGATCTCGGGCTCGTAAAGATAGTCAAGGTCGGCTGCGAAGGGCTCGCTGAGAGCCTCCTCTACCATATAAACGTGATCGTCACCAACGATCTTAAAGTAAATACAGCTGTTGAAGTTGTTCGTATCTCCGAAAAGGAAGGTCTTTTCGCTTTTATCGGAGAAAACGGCGTCAACGGTGACGGAGGGCTTATCAAGACCGTATTCGGAAAGATCGTCGGAGGGATTCTCAAGGGTGACCGTTGCGCTGATCTTGCCGATGGACTGCGCCATTGAAGCAACGCCGTCCTGATCCAGGGGGAAGTTGTTGTCCTTATCGTATACCCAGTCGTCGTTGACGTAGGAGAAGGACATCTCGTTATCCTTCGTCTTAAAACGGATAGAGGTAACGATAGCAGTACCTTTATCGAAAACAACGACGGAATTATTCTCCTCAGGGGTGTCCTCGGTAACAGAGCCTGCCTTCTTGAGAAGGGCAGAGCCGATAATGAGGCCGGCAAGCACTGCTGCGAGAACTGCCAGAGTGATCAGTTTTTTTAAGCTTTTCTTTTTCATAGCCGTTTATCTTTTGCGGCGGCCGTACCATACGGCAAAGCCTGCAATGAGGACGATTGCGGGAACAACTCCGATGATCACGACTTCCCAGATTGTAGAGGACTGCTGAGTGATCTGGAGGCTTGTCTGTACTACGGGCTTTCCTATAATGGAAACGGAAGCGACCTTCTCGCAGGTGCTTGCAAGGATCTCGCCGAACACCTCGCCGTTTGCGTAATATCTGTAGCCGTCATAAATGAAGTAGGGGGTTGCGAACCAGTAGAGAGTGCCGCCTGCCTTTCCCTCGTCGTCAAGAACGGAGGACTGATAAGCAAGGCCGTAGGTGCTCTTTTCAGCGCTCTCGGGATTCTTTGCGCTTTCATCCGTGTAGAGGTAGCCCTTTTCCGTGGTTGTAAAGAGGGGAACTGCGGAGATCTTATCGCTGTCGCCTACAGGCTTTATTCCGTGAGCCTCGTCGATCCAGAGATAGAGGCTTGACTGGCTTGCCACCTTTGAAACGCCGTTTCCGGAAATAACGGGGCGGATGGAAACGGGAGCGTCCGTATAGTGATGGTCGCTGTCGCTCTCGGCAACGATGCCGGGAACCATTTCAAGTCCCATATGAGCTGTAAGAGAAGCAAAATTGGGCATAGCCTCGGGATTGTATGATTTGTGGTAGGAAAGGAGGATGATGCTTCCGCCGCCGTCCAGGTATGAGATGAGAGCATCGCGCTCCTCAGCGGTAAGGTCTGCGGAGGGGGCGTAAACGAGGATTGCAGATGCATCGTCGGGAACTGCCACGGTCTTTTCGGAAAGAAGCTCAAGGGTTTTGATCTCGGCGTTTTCCTCAACGATCATCTGGCCGAAGGCGCCGTTTGCGATCGACACCTCACCGTGGCCGGAAAGCTCGTATACTACGGGGATGTTATCGCTGTTCACGTAGTCGATAGCGCCCGTGATCTCGTTTTCGCCGAAGAAGTACTCTGTTGCCGTAAAGCCCTGACCGCTGCCGTAGTAGTAATCGTACATCAGCATATTGTAGTAGTCCTCGTAGGTGTAGAACTGACCGTCATAGCCGTCGATCTCATACATATAAAGGGCGGAGCCGTCGATGCAGACGCTTCTCTTTTCGCTTACGACGACAAGAGAGTTCTGGTTAAGGTTTGCGTCGGTGTATTTCTTCAAAAACTGGGGATTTTCAACGGGATCGATCTCCTTGACGGTGATCCTTGAGGAGGCATCAGCGTATTTGTCAAGAAGGTTTTTAAGGTTCGTGTCGAGAGGAATGGTTCTTTCGGAGTCCTGAGACGCCTGATAGGTGTAGCTCTCGGAGAAGACGCGGTAGATGGTGATATCAGTGTCTACTGAGTCAAGGATCTTTTTGCTGTCAGCGCCCACCGTGGCAAGCTTTTCGGGGGTGATGTCAGGCCTTATAACGCCGGCGGGGAGCTGAGCCACAAAGAGGTTAAGGGCAATAACGATGGCAACGGCGATGGCGGTAAGTCCCACGCTGTACGCACCGATCATAAATTTCTTTTTGTTCTTCATTTTGTACCTCCTCTCAGTTCCAACGTCTCTTCTCAAAGGACTGCACGGTGAAGAAAACGAAGAGTGCAGCGATGGAGAGGTAGTAGACGAAGCAGGTTATATCAAAGGTCTCGTAAGCAAATGCAGAAATGGGGCGGAAAATGAACAGAGCGGAAAGGATCTTTGCTGAGAGCCCCGTATAGAGCTCGGAATTGATGAAATATACTGCAGCTGCGGCACCGATGAGAACAAGTCCCGAAACGCCTGCCGCGATGAGATTGCCCGTTGTAAAGTACACGAACACGGCAATAATGAGAGATATTCCGATAAGGAGCACGAGGGAAGTTGTTGCGCTGTCGGATACGGCACCGGTGTTGGCTGTGATGAAATAGCATCCGAGGATCACCACAAGATTAACGATGGCACAAATGACCTGGCTCTCAAAAAGAGATGAGATAAGCATTCCGATGGCAATAACGGCACATCCGAGAAGGAAGTATGCGAAAATGGAGCCGTAAGCCAGGAAAAGATTGATGCCCGTGGGGGCAAAGAAGGAAACGATAATGGGGTAAGCGCAGATAACGGCGCAGGGAATTGCGAAAACCGTTACCATAGCAAGGTACTTGCCCATAACTACGGCAGTCGTTGAAATGGGAAGGGCGTAGAGAAGCTGATCGGTCTTTGTTTTTCTCTCCTCGGAGAAGGAGCGCATGGTAAGCACGGGTGCAAGAAGAAGCGACCAGAAGGATCCTTCAACTATGGGAAATTCAAAATGGGGATTTCCGTCGCTGAACTGGTAATTTGCAATGAAGAATCCGAGAATTGCAAGAACCGCAAAAATAAAGATAGGTCCCGTCATACCCAAGAGGGAGGAGCGGAGTTCTTTTCTGTATACTGCATTCATTATTCGCCCACCTCCTCGTCGTTTTCAGAATCTTCCTCGGGATCCTCGTCAACGAAGATCTCAGTATAGTAAGCGGCGCCCTTGTCGCTGTCGGCAATGATCTTTTTCTTGCCTTTTTTGGATGCCTTCTTCTCTTCCTTTTCCTCGGCGCGAAGGGCAGCGTATGCGGCGCCTGCGTCAAGGCTCTCGCCTGCAAGACGGACGAAGGCCTCCTCAAGGGTCTCGTGCCTTGTGAGGGCTTCAAGGCTCTCGTCGGCAACGATAATGCCCTGAGAGATCATAATAACGTGGTTGCAGACAGCCTCTATCTCCTGGAGAATATGGCTGGAAAGGATAACGATGTGCTCCTCGCCAAGCTCTGTTATGAGATTGCGGATCTCAAGGATCTGGAGAGGGTCAAGACCCACGGTAGGCTCGTCCAGAATGATGATGTCGGGGTCGCCCATAAGAGCCTGAGCTATGCCTACGCGCTGGCGGAAGCCCTTGGAAAGGTTCTTGATAAGGCGGTCGGAAACGTCGGAGATTCCCGTCTTTTCCATAACGAACTCAAGCTCGTCGTAGAGAGCCTCTTTTCTGAGCCCCTTTGCCATACCCACGAACTCAAGATATTCGTAGGGGGTCATATCGGGGTAGAGAGGGGGTATCTCAGGCAGATAGCCTATGCATCTTTTTGCCTCGATAGCATCGTCAACGATATCGTGTCCGTTTACGGTTATCTCACCCTTTGTCGGAGCAAGACATCCGCAGATCATGTTCATAGTGGTAGATTTTCCGGCACCGTTGGGACCGAGAAATCCGTATATCGCACCCTTTTTCACAGTGAAGCTTATGTTCTTCACGGCGGGAATGGGGCCGTAGTTTTTGGAAAGGTTTTTGACTTCGATCAAACCGTTTTCCTCCCGTGACAAATAAATTTCAGCCAAAGCTGTCATAACGCATCTATTATAGCACCACAAAAGTAAAAATGTGTGAACAAATTGAAGAAAATGAAATTTATTTTTTTCGCCATATATCCAACCTCCCCCGCCCCATTCAAATTCGGGTTTGTCGGCGAGGGGGAACGGTCGCTTTTTTGAAAAAAAGCTCCGCAAAAAACTTCAAAAAAGGGGATGGGTATAAATTCGGGTTTATCGAAATGTTGCCGCTAACCCGTAGGGCGGGCAGACCCTTGCCCGCCGCCCATCAGCACACGAACTGCACCTTCAAATTCGGGGTTATCGGAGAGTTAATTATGCAGCGAAAGCCACCTTCGTCGTCATCCTGAGCGGAAGAAATATCCCGGTGGATATTTCTTCCGCTCAGGATGACGCGGAGGGGGAGTTTGCCGAATTTCAAACAATTCGATAAACCCAAATTTGAAAGGTAAAAGATAAAGTATGCACCAAGTCCTTCCCCCATGATTCGGGGGAAGGGGGACCGCAGAGCGGTGGATGAGGGTTGAACATCAGCACAAGAACTATCTTACTGTTATAGGTAAACTGAATATGGTAGTCTACACGGTATTATTTATTCTATCATTTCTCGCTTAACCAAAATTCTCAGACAGTTCGCACCCAGGTAGCAACCCTCATCCGTCAGCCTTACGGCCGCCACCTTCCCCCAAATCATGGGGGAAGGACTTACTATGTTCAGCTTCCTACAGTTCGACAAACCCGAATTTACCTATCCCTTTTCAAAGTTTTTTGGAGTGCAGAACCTTTTTTTCAAAAAAGGTTTTGCGTCCCCGTCCCCGTCCCCGTCCCCGTCCCCGTTCCCCGTCCCCGTCCCCCCCGTCCTCCTCCCCGACAAACCCGGATTTTCAATTCGGCGGCGGCAAAAATCCGGTTGAAGGCTACAAAATAAAAAATTATTGTTTATACATTGCAAAAAGCGAAAAAATGTATTATACTATAATTGGTAATATAGTGTCTTGAATTTGAATGAAAGGAACAAATAAATGGGATTTTTCAGTAATTTCTTCGGAATGAGAAAAGATATAGGAATCGACCTCGGTACTGCAACGGTGCTTGTCTACGTACAGGGCAAGGGAATAGTGCTCAAGGAGCCCAGCGTTGTAGCTATCGACAGAAATACGGATAAGATTCTCAAGGTAGGTAAGGAAGCACAGCAGATGCTGGGAAGGACCCCCGGTAACATTACGGCTATCCGACCTCTGCGCGAGGGCGTTATCAGCCAGTATGAGTACACCCTCAGAATGATCCAGTATTTTATCAAGCGTGCCTGCGGAAATTCTATCCTTGCACCCAGAGTTATCATCTGCGTGCCCAGCGGAATCACCGAGGTAGAGGAGCGTGCCGTAGTTGATGCGGCAACTCAGGCGGGAGCAAAGAATACTTATCTTATCGAGGAGCCCGTAGCGGCGGCAATCGGTGCTGGAATCGATATTTCAACCCCTAACGGACATATGATCGTCGATATCGGAGGCGGCACAACGGACGTTGCGGTAATTTCTCTCGGCGGCGTTGTGGTTTCCGAGTCCATCAAGGTTGCGGGAGATAAGTTTGACGAGGCGATCATCAGATACGTCCGCCGCCGTCATAACGTGCTTATCGGCGAGAGAACGGCAGAGGAGATAAAGATCAAGGTCGGCTGTGCATGGCAGAGAGACGAGCCCAGAGTTATCGAGGTAAAGGGTCGCTGTCTCGTGCAGGGACTTCCCAAGGTGGTACAGATATCCTCTCTTGAAATGCCCGATGCCCTTGAGGAGCCCATCACGGCTATCCTTGAGGCAGTATGTACGGTAATTGAAAGAACGCCTCCCGAGCTTGTGGGAGATATTCTTTACAACGGTATTGTAATGACCGGAGGAGGAAGCCTTCTTTACGGCCTTGACAGACTTATTGCAAACGTAACGGGAATAAAGACGAAGATCGCCGATAAGGCAGTATCCTGCGTAGCCATCGGAACGGGACTTTCACTTGAGCATATCAACAGCATCCCCGAGGGCGCCATCAACATTTCCCGCCAAAGACAGAAGCAGAGCTGAAAAAGCATCTGACGCATCCAATAGCTTTATTAAAAAAGGGGCTTTCGCAAGTCGGAATTTATCCAACTTGCGAAAGCCCCTTTAAAATGCTTACAATAAAGTAATTATAAATCGCATTCCCTCCTTGAAATGGCGGGGATTTTATTGTATAATATTCTATTATAGTAAATTACCTACCGAAAGGATGATATAAATATGGAATACTATTTTTCTGATAAGCTGGCATCCCTTAAGCCTTCTGCTATAAGAGAGATCTTCAAAAGCCTCGGAGACCCCGAGATGATAAGCCTTGCCGCGGGAAATCCCTCCCCTCTTTCCTTCCCCGTTGAGGACCTTGCAAGAATTTCTGCGGATATTTTTGCAAACAGCGCCGTTGGTGCTCTCCAGTACGGCACGACCGAGGGATATGCTCCCCTCGTAAAAGAGGTTGAAAAGAGAATGAAGGAGAAGTTCTCCATCGGCCGCGAGGGAGATATGACCATCATCACATCCGGCGGTCAGCAGGGAATCGAGCTTGCCTGCAAGGCCCTTTGCAACGAGGGCGACGTAGTTCTCTGCGAGGATCCCACCTTTATCGGCGCCCTTAACGCTTTCCGCTCCTGCGGAGCGAAGACCGTAGGTCTTCCCGTAGGTGACGACGGTATTGACGCAAATGAGCTTGACCGCAAGCTCTCCGAGATCAAGAACGTTAAGCTTATTTATCTTATCCCCACCTTCCAGAATCCCGGCGGATTTACAACAAGCCTTGAAAAGAGAAAGGCGATCTACGAGGTAGCCGTAAAGCACGGTATTATGATAATCGAGGATAACCCCTACGGCGAGCTCAGATTCGCAGGCGAGGAGGTCCCCACCCTCAAGAGTATGGATACGGAGGGCATCGTTCTCTATTCCTCCTCCTTCTCAAAGATACTCTCCGCAGGTATGAGAGTCGGCTATATGTGCGGACCCGAGCCCGTTATCCAGAAGATGGTCGTAGCAAAGCAGAGCGAGGACGTTCACACGAATATCTTCTTCCAGATGCTCACCTACCGCTTTATGACGGAGTGCGATCTTGACGCTCACATTGCAGGCATCAGAAAGCTTTACCGTGATAAGTGCAATCTTATGCTTGAGACCCTTGACCGCGTAATGCCCGATTGCGTAAAATACACCCGTCCCGAGGGCGGACTTTTCCTCTGGCTCACTCTTCCCGAAGAGATAAATATGCCCGATTTCGTAAAGAAGGCTCTTGAATATAAGGTTGCGGTAGTTCCCGGCAGCACCTTCCTTTGCGACACGAACGACACTATCAACGCAGTCCGTCTTAACTATTCCACTCCCTCCGACGAGGACATCGTAAAGGGATGCGAGCTTCTCGGCGCGGCAGTAAAAGAAATGCTTAATAAGTAACAGGAGGTCGTTATGAATATCTGGCACGATATCAACCCCGAAAGAATCACTCCCGACAGCTTTACCGCTGTTATAGAGATCTCCAGGGGAAGCAAGAATAAGTATGAGCTTGATAAGGAAACGGGACTTCTGCGTCTTGACCGTATTCTTTACACCTCCACCCACTATCCCGCAAACTACGGCTTTATCCCCCGCACCTACGCAGATGACTTTGACCCTCTTGACGTTCTGGTTATCTGCTCGGAGGAGATAATCCCCCTGACCCTTGTTGAGTGCTATCCCGTAGGCGTCATCAAGATGCTTGACGACGGACATTACGATGAAAAGATCATCGCCATCCCTTTTTCCGCGCCCAACTACAATAAGTTCAAGTCCGTATACGAGATCCCCAAGCACAAGTTTGATGAAATGATGCACTTCTTCTCCGTTTATAAGCAGCTTGAGGATAAGGATACTGTAGTAAACGAGCTTGCAGGTCCCGAGGAGGCAAAGCGCATCATTGCCGACGCGATTTACCATTACAACGAGGTCTACGGCAACAGACCGAGACAGGACTGAGTTGAAAAGAAAGGAAACTGGCAGTGTTTATAGATAAAATACAGATTTTTGTAAAGGCAGGCACCGGCGGACACGGAGCCGTGTCCTTCAGACGTGAAAAATACGTTGCCAAGGGCGGACCCGACGGCGGTGACGGCGGCAACGGCGGTAATATCATCTTCAAGATCGACGAGGGAACCAATACCCTTCTTTCCTTCAGATACAAGAGAAAATTCATTGCCGAAAACGGCGGCAACGGCGAGGGCGCAAAGCGCCACGGCAAAAACGGCGAGGATATTATCATCAAGGTTCCCCGCGGTACTATCATCCGCAATGCGGAGAACGGTAAGATCATTAAGGATATGTCCGATGACGAGCCCTTCGTGGTAGCCAAGGGCGGCCGCGGCGGCTGGGGCAACAAGCATTTTGCAACGCCTACCCGCCAGATCCCCAGATTTGCGAAAAACGGCCTCCCCGGCGAGGAAAAGGAGATCGTTCTCGAGCTTAAAATGATCGCAGACGTTGGACTCGTAGGTCTTCCCTCTGCGGGAAAGAGCTCTCTTTTGGCGGCAGTGAGCGCCGCTCGCCCAAAGGTTGCGGAGTATCACTTTACGACCCTTGAGCCTTCTCTCGGCGTTGTCAATACAGGCGGCGACCGCGGATTCGTTATGGCGGATATCCCCGGACTTATCGAGGGTGCCGCTGAGGGCGCAGGCCTCGGCCACGACTTCCTTCGCCATATCGAGCGCTGCAGACTGCTTCTGCAGGTGGTAGATATTTCCGGCATTGAGGGAAGGGCGGCAACTGAGGACTTTGATACCATTTCTCAGGAGCTTGAGGTGTTCTCTGAGGAGCTGGCAAACCGCCCAAGGATCATTGCCGCAAATAAGTGCGATACAGTCCTTGAGGATGACGAAAACCTTGCATCCCTCAAGGTGCTTGCGGATGCTCTGGGATATAAGGTGTTCCCCATTTCCACAATTACCGGAGAGGGGCTGCCTGAGCTTCTTCGCGAGATCGAAAGCCAGCTTCGCGAGCTTCCTCCCATTACGGTCTACGAAAGCGAGATCACCGAGGCAGACGAGGAGACCTTCGAGGATGCAGTTCCCGAGGATACGGAGATCAGAAGAGCCTCCGATGCAACCTACGTTTGCACGGGTAAGTGGCTTGAAAAGCTTTGCGGAAGGATCAATTTTGACGACCGCGAATCTCTTATGTACTTCCAGAAATCCCTCAACGATAACGGCATCATCGATATGCTCCGCTCAGCAGGCTGCAGCGAAGGAGATACCGTCAAGATGTTCGATATCGAGTTTGATTTTGTAGATTAAAGGGAAAATGCAAAGAACTTTTTTGGAAAAAAGTTCTCTGCACTCTCAAAAAACTTCAACTATTGGTGTAGCTGAAGTTTACAAGGCAAAAGTTGCAGGGCAAAGCCCTGCGGCGCTTACAGCGCCGGCCACGCTTCAGGGTAAAAACCCGAAAATGAACAAGTTTATTTTCGGGTTTTTACCCTGAAGCGTTGGCTTTTGCCTTTTAGATATCTTTGCCTTTTTGAGGTTTCTTTGCTACTTTCTTTTTCTAAAGAAAGTAGGTAACCCCTACGACAAACCTGAATTTGATATTTTCAGAAAGGAGAGAAAAATGCAACTTCCCGAAGAGTTTAAATCCCGAATGAAAGACCTTCTCGGCGAGGATTATGATAGCTTTATCTCTTCTTTTGAGGATAAAGCTGCGGTCAGAGCTCTCAGAGTCAATACTCTGAAAATAAACAAAGCTGATTTTGCAGAGAGAACGAGCCTTGATCTTACCCCTCTTTCCTTTTCGGAAAACGGATTCATATTTAACGAAGAAAAGGTTGGAGCAGACCCCCTACATCATGCGGGAGCATATTACGTCCAGGATCCGGGAGCAATGTGTACGGTTTCTGCCGTTTCTCACATAATGCGCCCCGATATGCGGGTTCTTGACCTTTGCGCCGCCCCCGGCGGAAAGTCCACACAGCTTCTTGAATATCTTACCGACGGATATCTCGTTTCAAACGAGATAGACCGCAAGCGTTGCCGTATCCTTCGCTCAAATCTTGAGAGAATGGGCGCCGTGCGTGCAACTCTCACAAATACTGACAGCGAGGATATTGCCAATTCCTTCGGAGGGATATTTGATCTCGTTGTTTGCGATGCCCCCTGCTCAGGTGAGGGCATGATGCGAAAATACGATGAGGCTGTCACCGAATGGAGCGTTGAAAACGTTCTTATGTGCGCTGAGCGCCAGCGCGAGATCCTTGCAAACGCCGCAGAATGCGTTGCCCCCGGCGGCTATCTTCTTTATTCCACCTGCACCTTCTCCCTCGAGGAGAATGAGATGACGGTGGATAAGTTTCTGACCCGACACGAAGACTTTAAGATAGTTCCCGTACTCGAAAGCGTTGTGGCCTCAACGGCTGACGGCGTGAATTTTGAGGGACATATCCACGGTATGAAAGAGTGCCGCCGCTTCTATCCCCATATTTCAGACGGCGAGGGTCAGTTCCTTTGCCTTATGAAAAGAGACGGAGATGCCGCGGTCTACATACCGAAGCAAAAGAAAAAGGGCAAGGAAAAAACAGCCGATGCGCTCTCAAAGGAGGAAACGGCGGCTGTTGAGAAGTTCTTTTCCGATAATATTGATAATGAGCCTCACGCCTTTATAAAGCTCGGCGATACCGTTATGATGACGGACGGCCTGCCCACTCACCGCTCCTGCCTTTTTGCGGGCGTTGCCGTGGGAAGCGTTGTAAAGGGAAGACTTGAGCCCCATCATCATCTGTTTTCCGCCCTTGGTACATCTTTTAAGAGAAAGGTCGAGCTTTCATCGTCCTCTCCGGAGGCCGCAGCTTACCTCTCGGGTGAGGTAATAGATACGGACAAAAAGAACGGCTGGTGCGCCGTTCTCATTGACGGATGCTCTGCAGGCGGCGGAAAAATCGTTGACGGCAAGGTGAAAAACCACTACCCCAAGGGACTCAGATTACTTAAATGAGGTAATAGAATGACATACGATACTAGCGAATTTGATTTTGCAAGACCCCTTCTTGTTCCCGGAGAAAGCATTCTCTGGAAGGGCAAGCCCTGTCCCGGCAATATTTTGACTAAGCAGGACGTGTTCCTCATCCCCTTCAGCATTTTCTGGTGCGGATTTGCCTTCGTCTGGTTTTTCGGAGCGCTGGCAGTGGGAGGATTCTTTGCGCTGTTCGGCATCCCCTTTATTGCCGTGGGAATTTATCTCGTAGCGGGAAGATTCGTTGTTGCCGCACACCTCAGAAAAAACACGGCGTACGTTATCACGAATAAGAAGATCATAAGAAAAAAGGGAAAGAGCGTGGATATGATCGATATAGCAACGCTTCCTCCTATGCATACCGAGCTCCACAAAAACGGCTGCGGTACTATAATCTTTGGCGAGCCCGTCTACCAGAATTACGGCAGACGCACAGGCGGCCACGTCGTACAGCCCTTCGCTCTGGAAAATATAGAAGATGCCGTAAGGATCCAGGCGCTTATCGCGGGGATCCGGCAATGACAAAAAAGCTGTTGCATTTCAATTGCAACAGCTTTTTGTTTTTTATTTATCAAGTGAGTAGAGCGCCTTCCAGGTAGCAGCGTATACCTTGTCGCGGTCGATGGACTTGAGGTAAAGCATTTCGTGACGGGTGGAGTCGAATGCGTATACTCTCTGGTCGGTAAATACGGGGGTGGGAACTACCTCGATCTCAGCGCAGTCGGGATGATCGATAATTGCGGGAGCGCCGATATCCCAGATGGTGCGGATCCAGTCGTGACGGGCACCTGCCTTGTGGTACACCTCGTCTGTGATCTCGAAAAGATAGTCGCAGAGGGGGTTGTGTCCCTTGAGGGTGCAAACGTTCTCATAGTTTGTCGTGAGAACGCAGGTTACAAACCATGCGGGGCAGAGAAGCACGGGAACACCGCAGTTGAGAAGCATCTGACCGCCTACGAAGTCCTGAACGAGGTTGAACTCGCCCAGATTGTTGGAGTCAAGCTGATTTCCGCCCAGCCAGACAACGCACATATTGTCCTTGATGGAGGGATCCATCATAATGGCGGAAATAACGTTTGTAATTGCACCGATGGCAAGCACGTATACTATCTCATCGGAGTTCTTTACGACCTCAATAAGGTTACGTGCAGCGGGAGAATCAACGATACCGCCGGAAACCTCAACGGTAGTGCGGCTGCCCTCAAAAACGGGAGTAGTGTAATCGGGATTGATGAGCCCGAGAACCTTCTTGATCTCGTTATAGCTCTTCAGCATACCGTCTTCAAAGCTTGTGCTCTTGTCGTTGAAATAGGGCGCTGCATGGACTGCAACAAGATCTATCTTGTCGCAAACGTAGCAGTATGCAAGGGCATACTGGTCGTCTATCTCGTTGAAGGTATCCGTATCGAGAACGACCTTTTTCTTTCTGTCACTTTTGATATCCGCAAGGATCTCACGAACTGTCATTTTATTTTACCGTACCTTTCTAACAGCTTCATTGATGCCATTATACTAAAAGCTTGGGGTGGTGTCAATGATTTCAAAACACATTTCTTTGTTATAAATGATAAATTTTGTTGACAAAAGGCACTCTCTATTGTAGAATATTATCACATAAACGTATATACGGGTGAAAAATGAAAAAGGTCATTTCTATTTTGGTTATAATCGTAACCGTCGTTGCGCTGGGGTTCTATCCCTCCCTCGGTGACCGAAGCGAAAGCGCAGAGCCGGCAGATACTTCGGGCAGCATATCTCTTGCAAGGGCAGATGAGCCTGTTTTTGACGGAGAAAGCACCGAGGCAGATACTACGGAGTACGTGCCTACCTTTGGTGAGTACCCCGATCCCGCAACCTTCGACGATCTTCTCGTTCGTGTAAAAAAGACTGAGGCTACAGAGCCTGCAGAGCCCGGGGAGGAATATTATCCCACGGTGCTTATGTACCACTGCGTTCACGATGAGCCCTATACTCAGAATACGGCGCTTTTCGTTCGACCCTCAGAGCTTGAGGCGCACCTTCAGGCACTTTGCGAGCGAAATATAGACACACTTTTTGCCGATGAATTCGGCCCTGTTTCCAAAAACAGCGTGATCCTTACCTTTGACGACGGATATGAGGATAATTATACTTATATGTTTCCTCTTATCAAGAAGTATAATATAAAGGTAACGGTTTATATGATCGCCTATAAGATCGATTCTCCCGGATATCTTTCGAAGGAGCAGATTCGGGAGATGTCTGACAGCGGGCTCGTTCAGTTCGGATCCCATACTCTTGATCACCCCTCCCTTATCAGCCTTTCGGAAGAGGGGATCCGTCAGCAGTTTGAGGGCTCAAGCTGGCTTATCTCCCAGGTTACGGGAAAGCCTGTCACAACGATCGCATACCCTTCGGGAGATTATAACGAGACCGTTATGGAGATCGCCCGCGAGTATTACACCTTTGCTTATACCACAGACGATGATTATTATTTCGGCCAGGATAATATGATGCTCCCCCGATACGCCATCATGCGCGGATGCACCCAGGCAGGATTTCTTACCTTCGTGGATTAAAAATAACCCTTGCAGTATCGTCTGCAAGGGTTATTTTTTGAGCGGGAGTTGATGCAAAGGACTTTTTTGAAAAAAAGTCCTCTGCACTCCCAAAAAACTTCAAAAAGGGGATGGGTATAAATTCGGGTTTATCGGTGTGTTGAAGATAACCCGTAGGGCGGGCAGACCCTTGACGGGACCCCTAAAAATTCGCAAGCTCATTTTCAGGGAACCCTTTTGCCCGCCGCCCTCAGCACACGAATCAAAACTTCAAATTTGGGTTTATCGGTGAGGAAGACGCAAAGGACTTTTTTGTAAAAAAGTCCTCTGCACTCTCAAAAAACTTCAAAAAGGGATGGGTAAATTAGGGTTTATCGGTGGGTTTAAGCTGACGAAAATAAGGCTCCCTCCGAGAGGGAGCTGTCAGCCGCAAGGCTGACTGAAGGAGTATGCGTGAACGAACGGAAAGCAGTCGCTATAAAGCGAGCAAGTAACGTTCGTGCCGAGTACTCCTTCTGTCTCGCTTCGCGAGCCACCTCCCTCCCGGAGGGAGGCTTTGGTGCGGATCGTTCGTTCACCTTTCAAATTTTAGTTTGAAACACACCGATATACCCGAATTTTTACCTGTCCCTTTTTTGAAGTTT
>SVTD01000053.1 GCA_015063955.1 Oscillospiraceae bacterium
ACTTATTTATCAAACTGATTATATTACTTTTCAGCAATCAAATCAAGGCGAAGCCTTGTATATCATCAATTCCGCAGGAATTGCATATCATCAACACGCAGTGTTGCATCTCATCAAGCCGCAGGAGGATGCACGCTGACGCGTGATGAGATACAGCCCCGAAGGGGCTGATGATATACACGACTGCGTCGTGATGATATGCCAAGCCTGCGGCTTGGATAAAAAAAGGAGTAACTTTTGGTAGACAAAAGTTACTCCTTTTTTGGTGCGGATGAAAGGACTTGAACCTTCACGAAGTTGCCCCCACTAGAACCTGAATCTAGCGCGTCTGCCAATTCCGCCACATCCGCAGATTACCTCTGTTTTTACACGGCGAGGTTCCGAGGCGGAGCACATAGCTTAACCCGCTTATGCTGTTTTAACAGCCTTTGTATTATATCACAGCAAAACTGAAAATGCAAGTACTATTTTGTTTTTTGAAAAAAATATTATTTGTGTTGAAATCGGAATACAAAAGATATATCATATAAGCAGAAAGGTGGTGCTGTATGGAGTTCTACACGTCATATTTTGAAAAAAGACCGGTGCGTTTATCTGATAAAACGAGACTGTTTGCGTACCGCTCTCTGCACGAGCACAAATACGGCCTTGAAACGAGGTCTGTTCCCTTCGTATCCCTCGACAATTACGAAAAATTTTCCCTTTTATCGGATATTGAAAAATACGATACGGCAATATATGAGATCGCAAAGAATGCACCGATCCGCATATGCGAGGGCGAGCTGCTCTCGACGGCTGCAACACTCGGAGACGCTATAGATCACGCAGTTCCTGCAAGATATAATGGCGAGCAGATATTCGGAAGCATCAGCCATCTTACAATTGACTTTTCAAAGGTTCTTAAAATCGGACTTAACGGCATCAGATCGGAAGCCGAGGCTTCTTTAAAAAAGCACACCGATCCCGAAAAGATCAGATTTATTGAAAGTGCACTTCACTGTATCCGCTGCTTTGAGCTTTGGCGTGACAGATATCTGGATGAGCTCAGTAAGATAAGCGGAACTGAAAAGGTGCAGACCAATCTCTCAAGGGTTCCTATGGAGCCCGCGAAGGGCTTCTATGACGCTGTGCAGTCCATATGGTCAGTATTCGCTTTTGTGCGTCTTTGCGGCAACTGGCCCGGTATCGGCAGAATTGACTGTCTCCTTGGAGAATACCTCGAAAATGACCTTGAAAACGGGATTATCACCATAGATGAGGCAAGAGAGATACTCGCCCATTTCTTTATTAAGGGATGCGAATGGGTATGCGGCGGAAACTATATCAGCGGCGATGCGCAGCATTATCAGAACATCGTTCTCGCAGGTGTTGACGAAAACGGTAATGACGCTGCCAATGCCGTTACTTATCTCGTTCTCGACATAATAGAAGAGCTTGGGATCTCCGATTTCCCCACATCTGTAAGGATCTCAGAAAAAACCGACAAAAGCCTTATAAGAAGGGTATGCGAGGTTATGAGGTTCGGCGGCGGAGTTCTTGCCGTTTACAATGATGATCTCATCGTAAACGCGCTCTGCGACTACGGATATCCGATAAATGAAGCTCGCACCTATGCAAACGACGGCTGCTGGGAGGTTCAGATTCCCGGCAAGACCTACTTCAGGTATCACCCCTTTGACGCTCTCGCTCTCCTCCAGAGAAAGACTCTCTACTGTTATGAAACGAAGAAAAGCTTCAAAACCTTCGAAAGCCTTTACTCGCAATATATTTCAGATATAAGAGATCAGGTGGAGGAAATTTACAAAGCATATACGAATGGCGAAAAGCGCTA
The DNA here is from genome assembly GCA_015063955.1 of Oscillospiraceae bacterium. Classification (GTDB taxonomy): domain Bacteria; phylum Bacillota; class Clostridia; order Oscillospirales; family CAG-272; genus Avispirillum. Next base: position 1,832 of record SVTD01000053.1, read on the forward strand.
CGGCTGGAACGAGTCGGTTCCCTGCACCGTTATTTCTCTTTTCGAGGATAGCTGCATAGAAAAAGGCATATCATACTGTGACGGCGGAGCCTCTTATACGGTGGTTTCTCCTCACATCGGCGGCGTCGGCGACGTTGCAAACAATCTCTATGCTATTAAAAAGCTGGTATATGACGAAAAAAGGACAGATCTTTCTTCCCTTCTCTCAGTTCTGAAAAACAACTGGGAAGGAAACGAGGAGCTGAGACAGGTAGCCCTGAAGTGCTACAGATATTACGGAAATGATAACGATGAGGTAGATCTTCTGCTTGCCCGGATCATATCCGATTTCTGTGATGCCTGTAATTCTCTTGAGGGGCGGAGCGAGGTAAGATTCCCTGCGGGAGTCAGCACCTTCGGGCGTCAGATAGACTGGGCCGACAGCAGATTCGCAGGAGCAAACGGAACACGGGCGGGAGAGGTTCTTTCAAATAATATGTCCCCTGCCCCGAAGACCGCCCTCTACGGAGCGACTGCAATAATCAATTCCCACTGCAAATCAGATCTGTCAAGGGTTGTCAACGGTGCGGCCCTTGATATAAGGCTTCTGCCTACGGACGTCAAGGGCGAAAAGGGCCTCTTGGCGCTTGAAGCTCTTATTCTCGGCTTTATCTGCCAGGGTGGATTCTTTTTGCAGATCGACGTTGCCGACCCCGAGATCCTCAGAAAAGCGCAAAGAGATCCTGACTCATACCCCACTCTTTCCGTACGGATCGCCGGCTGGAATGCAAGGTTTGTCACTCTCTCAAGAGAATGGCAGGATATGATAATTGACAATATTAAAAAATGACGGAGCCTTCGCTCCGTCATTTTTACAGTGTGATTTTTACGTTTGTACCGTCTTTATCGTGTATGTCTATGAGTACGAATCCCGGATTGCTTTTTGCAAACTTTTTGAGAGCTTTAATAATTTCATTAACTGATTTAACGCTCTCTGCATTATTTTCCGTTGCTTCATTTGCTTTGAGCAGAAAGCTTTTTATTGCAAAATACGGCAAGGGGATGCTTTTCTCTCCTTCGGATTCATTGATATGAATTTTTATCATATCACTCAACCTCGATAATTACGGTACCGCCGCCTGCGCTTTCAATTTCAAGTAGCTTTCCTATGACGCCGCTGTGTACCATAGAAAGAATAGATTTGAAATCTATTTTCTTAAGGTCAATATTTCCGATGTTAAGGCTTCCCAATGAATCATTCTCCATCATAATTACAACGAGAGCAAGAGGCAAATTGATCTTTACCTTATCTCCATGTTCTTCAACAAAAATATGAAGCACCATTTCAGAAGGATCCTTGCGAACGGTCTCACTAATTACCGCAACCTCTTTCGTCGCTTCTCCGTTAAGGAGGTCGTCAACAGTTGTATGATAAATTTTTGCGATTTCGGGAAGTAACGTAATATCGGGACATGATACGTCGTTCTCCCATTTCGATACTGCCTGAGGCGTTACTCCGAGGTGTTCTGATACGTAGTCCTGTGTAAGCCCTGCTCTTCTTCTCATATCTGCGAGCTTCTGTCCAATTGTCATAGTTTTATTCCTTTCGTATTACAGTGTTTTGTTTGCCGGCAATTAAATATTACCCGAAAAAACACCTCATTTGAATGGAACAACGGTTGTTTTGTATTAACCGTTGGTTAAGTTCGTTGTAGAACAACGGTTGATTTGATTAAAGGCAGGAAACCTTGGTCTCCTGCCTTTTTTATCAGATCATAAGATCTCTCATATATTTGATCGTGTACTTAACGCCCTTGTCGCCCTTCTCGCCTGTCCAGGAGGGGGAGTGAGGCTCGATGGAAAGGTATCCGTCGTAGCCGTACTTATAAAGGATCGCCATGAATCCTCTCCAGTCGATGGCATCAAGGCCTGCGGGAGGATTATCGTAGTTGCGGTGGTCAAAGCCTGTACCGATGATCTCATCGTTAAGCTGAGAAAGAAGCTCGCGGAACTTCTTACCCTCCTCAGTTTCCTGAGGGATAGCGTTTGCAAGCTGGTTATACTTTCTCATAAGATGGAAGTTCTTCCAGGTCTGAACCTCATGAGAATCTCCTGCCTGGATAACACCCTTTACGTGGATATAACCGAAGCGGTCGCCCCAGTCAAGGCCCTCCTGCATATATGCGCCGCGCTCGCCGCCGTGAACGAAGCTGTGGGAGGGGTCGTACTTTATCATAAGTCCGGGAACCTCGTCAAGAACGAGCTTCCACTGCTCGGGAGTACGGATATAGTTATGACCCATCTGGCAGTTAACGGCACAAACGGTAATATCTCTTTCCTTTGCGTACTCTACGATGATCTTGAACATATTGATGGCAGAGGTGATGTTCTGATAATATGTGATCTCGGGAACGTAGTTGCAGGACATAAGATAATAATGAGAACCGAGGAACTGACAAAGATCTATAGACTTCTTTACCTCGGAAAGCTCGAATTCATCAATTCCGCCGTCCTTTGTAATGATCTGGCTTCCCCATCTGCCGATGGCGCCAACCTCAATGCCGGTTCTTTCGCTTGCTGCCTTGAGAGCCTCCTTCATGGGAAGAACGTCGTCAAGCATAGGACCCCAGTAGCCGGGGTTATTAAGATCAAACTCTACGAAATCAAGACCAAGCTCCTTGGCTTCGTCAAAGCTCTTGGGCTCACAGCCCATAATCATACCAAGCTTCATCTTTATACTCCTTAAATTAGAATTCGTTGGGACACTTCCAGAGAAGAGCGTGCTGTTCGTAGTCGGGATCGCTGAGAGAGTCGATATCGTGGAACTCGTGGTTATGAGTTACGTTATATTTTCTCATATACTCAAATCTCTTCTTCTGATTCTCGTGGATCTGTTCTGTAAGAAGCGCCTTTGCAGCATCATCCTCGGCTGCTTCTCTCTCGTCGCGGAGAGTGAAATCGATGTAGTCGAAAAGGTGGATGCGTGTTCTGCGGATATTTGCAAGCTGAACGTCGGTCTCTGCTGCCTCTTCTGCCGCATCGAAGTACTGGTTTGCGCGGAGAACGTACTCCCACTGACCCTCGAGCTTCGTAGCACAGTCGCGGATCCAGGTGTAGTTTGTGGCAGTATCGTAGTAGATACCCATATGCTCATCAGTAGAATTATCGAGAGCCATACCGAGGTACTTCATGATCTCAGTACCGCCGGGGCCGTAGAAGTCCATAATGAACTCGCGGATATATTCCTCGTACTTCTCGCGGGACATATAGGGATCCCAGCAGGTACGGGCAAGCATATAGCCCTTGAGCTCTCCGAACTCACCGTTGAGAGAAGCATAGTTGCCCTGCTCAAAGAGACCCTTCGCCTTGTTCTCTGCAAAGAAGCGTGCGTTCTTTCTCCACGTTTCGATATTGGGGAAAAGAACGGGGAAATTAGTGAAGTTTGTAGTATAGTTCCAGATCGTAAGATTGGGTGCTACCTCGCTCCATTCCTTAAGGTCAATGGCGAAGCTGCGCTCAACGTCATCGTGTCCGGGAGTAATATCGCAATCGGTAAGAGGATGTCTGAAGCAGCATTCGATAGAGCAAAGTCTTACGACAACGTTCTTTCTGGGGCGAATGGTCTTGGGAGGCTTACGGGTAAATCTGTAAGCAAAGGTATCGAAAAGAACGTCGGGATATTCAGGCTCAAGCTCCTCTGCAATACGGTTAACGAACTTGAGCATTGTGCCCATGCCGCTTTCCTCAGCCTCGTTGATGGGACGGCACTTATCGCACTTGCAGGCGCCTGTATCACCGTCGTTCTGAGTGATGGAGATAAGGCTTGCATCGGGATGCTCCTTGAGCATATTGCGGATATTGCCGATTACAGTTTCATAAACCTTTTCATCGGAGAGGCAGGGCTGAACCCACGCACGCTCACCAAAGGGGCACTGTCCGGAGAGCCAGCCGATAGTGTGTTCAAATCCGCCCTGATAGTTAACGTCACCGCCGAGGTAGTCAGGAAAACGCTCACGTCCGTGACAGCCGTTGATCTTAAGCTTTGCAGCAATACCTACGTCGCCTACAGACTTCCAGTAGGGGTTTCTGTAGAAGAACTGAGGAACCTGCTTATTATACTCTATCTCGGGGATCTCAAGGGTACGGTTATAAGGAACCTTCTCAAAATCGTTAGTATAGAATCTGCATCCGCAGTATTCTTCAAGGAAGGAATAAACGCCGTAAAGGGCGCCGCGTACACCGCTACCGATAATATAGATCTTTTCTCCCTCGGTCTTGATAATAAAGCCCTCTTTACCGAGCTCGCACTTCTCTTCCTCGGTGTAGCCGCCTCTCTGAGTAAAGCCTACGATGATCTCCTTATCCTCAAGATGGCGGTTATCCTGATACTCGGGTATCATTGCGCCTGTGATCTTGAAGAGATACTTCTTAAGCTCTGCAACTGCGTACTTTTCGGAGGGGGTGGGATTTTGGGGATAAATTATCTGATATTCGCTGTCTCTGTTCTGTGTTAAAATCATGATAAAACCTCATTACGCTCAAATTCAGCTTTGCTGTTAGTTCAATTATACCATATAATACTGATTTTTCAAGAGAAAAAACCGCCCGAAGGCGGTTTTATTTTATTTATGGTATAAAGTTCTGTGCTCGTATTTCGGTTCGCAGGTGAGATTGATGCCGAGCTTCTTATAGGTCTTCTCATCGACTGATGAAATGATGACGGAAAAATGGGCATCACAGTCGCGAAGAAGAGGTATCGCATCCAGGGCGCGCTTTGCGTTTTCGTTTTTAACGGAGCTTGCGGCAAGGGCAATAAGCACCTCGTCGGAATGGAGTCTGGGGTTGCGGCTTCCGAGGGCACCGGTTTTCATGCTGCAGATAGGCTCGATGATCTCAGCGCTTATAAGGAGCGCCTCATCGGGAATACCTGCAAGCTTCTTAACGGCATTGAGGAGGAGTGCGGCAGATGCACCGAGAAGATCGCTCGTTTTTCCGGTAACGATGGAGCCGTCGTTAAGGACCATAGCTCCCGCGGGGAATCCCGTTTGCTGATCCCTTTCAATTGCTGCCGCAATAGCAGGGTTGATATCGCTTGTAACACCTGCCTGCTGCATAATGAGCTTATGCTTATCAACGAGGGATTCGGGACCTGTAAGCTTTGCAAAATCCTGTGCGGCTGAGTAATAGCGACGAAGGATCTCCTTGTTTGCCGCTTCCCTTACCGCCTCGTCGTCAAAGATACAGAAGCCTGCCATATTAACGCCCATATCCGTGGGAGACTTATAGGGGCATTCGCCGAGCATCTTTTCCATCATTGCACGGAGAACGGGATATATCTCAACGTCTCTGTTATAGTTAACGGCAGTCGTTCCGTAAGCATCAAGATGGAAGGGGTCGATCATATTAACGTCGTCAAGGTCAACGGTAGCAGACTCGTATGCAACGTTAACGGGATGCTTCAGAGGAAGATTCCACACGGGGAAGGTCTCGAATTTTGCATATCCTGCCTTGATGCCGCGCTTGTTTTCGTGATAGAGCTGAGAAAGACAAACGGCCATCTTACCGCTTCCGGGGCCGGGGGCAGTTACGACAACGAGAGGTCTTTCAGTTTCAATATATTCGTTCTTACCGTAGCCCTTTTCGCTGACTATACCCGCAATATCGGCAGGATAGCCGGGAATGGAATAGTGAAGAAAGCTTTTTATTCCGAAATTGGAAAGCTTTTCGCGGAAAAGATCGGCACCGGGCTGTGCCTGATAGCGTGTAATTACGACGCTGCCAACGTAAAAGCCCATATGACGGAATGCATCGATAAGGCGAAGCACGTCGTCATCATAGGTAATACCGAGATCTCCGCGGATCTTATTCTTTTCAATATCCTCAGCGTTGATAACAACAACAAATTCAGCCTCATCCTTCATTGTAGCCAGCATTCTGATCTTGGAATCGGGCTCAAATCCGGGGAGAACGCGGGAAGCGTGATAGTCATCAAAAAGCTTGCCGCCAAACTCAAGGTAGAGCTTACCGCCAAACTGTGCAATTCTTTCTCTTATGCACTCTGACTGAATGGACATATATTCGTTATTATCAAAACCTATTCTCATGGGACACCTCTCAGAATATATCAACAGCATATATGATACCACATTTTTTTTCCTACGGCAACCGATTTTCGAATTTTTATAAAAAGAAAATTGACAATTCGAGCTTTGGGTGGTAGCATATTGACAGATACTAATAATTACGGAGATACATATGCTTACTGTTTATCTTATTATCTGCGGGGTCATGAGCCTCGTCACCTTGATAATCTTCGCAATTGACAAGATCAAGTCGAAAAGCGAAGATGCAACGAGGATACCTGAGATCGTGCTTTTATCCTTTATCTCTCTCGGCGGTGCCTTCGGAGGATTTTTCGGGATGTATCTTTTCCGACATAAGACCCGTTTTTCGGAAAAGTTTCATTTCGGCATCGGGCTTTGGTTCTCTCTCATTCTTCAGCTTGCTTTGGCGGCGTTTATCGCCCTCGTTGAGCAAGGCTCAATAACACTTTTCTGAGGAGGTCTATATGAAAAAAAGCGGTGAAAAGCATTCAGGCTTTTTCAAAAGCCTTTGGCTCCTGATAAGATGTCTGTTCGGGTCATTATCCTTTACTGCGCTTTGGCTGGGGATCCTCATTATCGAAAGCCCCATAGGTATTACAGTTACCGTTATCGGCGCTCTCGCTTCCCTGCTCTCTGTCTATGCAAATATTATCGTTCCTGTCATAAGGCTTCGGTGAGAATCACGATATGAGCCAAAATAAGAACGGTAATTACCTCTTATAACTGAAAAAAACAAAACTACCCGATGAAGAGAAATGGAAACTCTTTTTCGGGTAGTTTTTTTCAGTGGTATTCTTTACTGTTCATAAGAACACTTGGGCAAAGCGAAAGCCTGTTTTAGTTACCTTTAAGCATTTCAGTAATGTGTGGTCTCACGCTTCCGGCAGTAAACTGGAGGAAGGGGTTTGAATCAAGATTGCAGGTAGAGGGAGCATCGATTCCCGATTTGGAATAGACGGTATCACGCATACCGGATTCAAAGTAGTAATTATAGGTCTCCTCGTACCGCTCAGCATATGCGGCACGTGAAGCTTCATCACCGTTAAGGTAATTCTCAACGTATGTTGCTCCAAGTCCCAGAAGGTCGAAGGTGCAAAGGAATCGGTAAAGTCTGTCGATTCTCATTGAATTGTGTTCACCGCCCTCGGGAGGATCAAATTCATTGATTGCAGAAATGATAAGCTCTCTCATATATTCGTAGTTTTCTGCGATGTACTCAAAGGAAACGAAGTCAAAGGCGCGGTTATAGGCACCAACGTAGCAGTAGGGCTCCGTGTTTCCGCCCTCGTAGCCTACAAGGTCTCCTGCTTCAACGTACATCTGCATAAATTCCCACATATTCTCCCAGCCGTGACCGTAGACCTTATACATATAATCCTTCATAAGCTCCTCGTATCTTTCGAGGGACATCGTTGGATCAAAGGCAACCTGAGAATACATATAAGCCTTCATATTCTCGAAATTATAGCCGGGACAAAGGTTATGACCCTCGTAATAGAATCCGGTGACACCGTGCTGATAAAGCCAGGTTACGTCGTGATATATCGTGTATATATTGGGTATATCGTAGATCCACCAGTTATTGGTTTCGGGATAATACCAGAGCCAGAGCTCAGCGCCGGTCTGGTTGCAGAGTCCGACCATCGTATCGATAAACTCCTCAAACTCACCGCGGGACATACCGTAAAAACCGTTACCGTGGCACTCCTCGTCAGTTCCGAGAGGATGGTTTGCACAGGAGGTGCCGCCGAGAATGAGAATAAGATTCTCATCGGGAACTACCTCCACGGGAGCCTGCTTTTCATACATAAGGGAGGAAAGCTTGAGTCCGGGATAATACTCCTGAACATCCACGGCTCCTCTGTTTTTAAGATTCAGATAAATATCTACGAAGCTTGTTTTTCTGGCTTCCTTCGTACAGTTACGGCAGGCACACCAATTCATATTATCGCAGGGGGAGAAGGAGAAGCAGTTGGTGCCGTCCTCATAAAGAAGGGGTATATCCATTCCCACGGTCACAAACTCTATATACTCAAGAAGACCTGTAAAAAGCTTTTTATACTGTTCCTCATCGGTAGCGCAGGGCTCCCATTTGGTCTCATCCTTGAATTCTCCGGAAAGATACTTCTGATAATACCTTTGCTCAAGATTGCCGAAGCTTTCATCGGGCATAGTACCCGTTGCCATTCTGTGGTACTTGTCCATTGAGTGGATATCAATGTAAACTGTGCCTACAAAGTTGCCGTAATAGGATGCGGGAATATTGGCATTTTTGAAATCAAAGCCTATGGCACCGTTGATTCCTCGGGGGAGATGGAAGGTGGTTCTGTACATCTCATTGGAATTAAAGGTGGTCTTGGACTGACGGAAGCGGTATCCGGGAACGAAGGTAACGTCAGTTCCCTCCTCAATATCAACGCTTCTCTGCTTATAGAGGAACATATAGTAATTTTCTATAAATCCAAATCCGAGATAATCCTCGATTATCTCATAAGCGGCATACATATTACCGCGGTCAGTGCCGTAAATATGGAGATCGCCTTCTGTCACCTCGTACTTATAGCCCTCCTGTCCAAGCTCCTGACCGAGCTCTGAGGACTTATCAACGTCGTGGATATAAATGCCGTGACCTCTTGAGGAGGTGCCGCGCTCAATGGGGATATTTACTCCCGTTGCAGCGGGAATATGCTCCCTGAAAAGCTCTGCCGCCATATACTCGTTCTCGCTGTAAAGGCAGTCCTCTTCAATTACAATGGAAAAATCGGAAATATCGTATCCGCCTATAGTAAGCCTGTAAAGATTATTTGAGCCCTCGTAATCGGATACAGCCGCTTTTCCCGCAAGTACAAGCTTGAGATTGTAAGAATCTACGGGAGAGATCTGACCGTCAGCGTCAAAATCGGCAGCGTCCGTAACACATTCGTAGCCGGGCAGACCTGCAATTGTCGCCTTTACGGTCAGCGAGTCCATAGCGTTGACGGACTTATCTGAATTGACGTCGCCAAGCTCATAGGTATTATCGTTGATTATACCGTGAACGAGATCGAAATTCTCCTCGTCAAGCTCTGCAGGTGTATAACCTGCGCTGATCGAAGAAATCAATATTGAAGCAAGCAAAATAAGGCTTAATACAAAAGCAAAAGCTTTTTTCATATCGAGCACCTCCATATATTTGTTACATATAGATTATAACATACCAATATGTGAAAATCCATATAAAAAACTATTTACTTTATGTAAAAATCATAACTAAACTGTAGAATTATTTACAAATAAAATCCGCTCACAAGGGCGGATTTTTATCAGTTATTTCCCGCAATGATCCTTGAGATCATATTAGAGTCGATGCTGTTAACGCTTCCGTCCTCAAAAACGTCACAGGCCTTCATCTGCTCCTCTGTCAGAGCTTGAGCACCTGTAATAACCCTTTTTATAAGATTTGAATCGATGGCGTTCACTAACCCGTCACCGTTTATATCTCCGAGGATAATATCCTTTTCTCCCTTGAGAGAAACGATGGCGTAAGTGCTGAAATGATCGATAACTGCACGGCAAACACCGTTTTCGACGTCAATTTCAGTGGGTACTATCTCGTATGAGCCGCTTTCATCCACGTGACAGAAGGCGATATACTCAGAATCAAAGCCCTCGGGTATGGGAAAGGTCACGACGATCTTTTTCGTGGGCTGAACCTCTTCATTATAGGAGAGGGCCGTAATATCAAAGGTAACGGAGTCGTTTGCCACGTCGGAAAGAACGCGGTTGACCATATCGAGTATCTCATAGCCTGCGCCGTAGAAATCATCGCCTGTGATCTTATTTATCTGAAGAACCGTTATATCTTCAAAGGTACCCTCCTCAAAGGAAAGATCTATGACATTCTCAGAGTCAAGGGACTGCTTTACGGCTACGGGTGCTGCAAATTCGATCCCGTCAGGCTCGCGGGAAGAATTGAACCTTCCGCGGATGGCGCTTGCCTTTAACACCACTTCCCCGTCTGCATCGGGCATTACGAAGGTCTTTCCGTATATTCTCTCCGTTATCTCACCCATTTCCTCACTGTAATAGGAAACAGAATAGCCTGTGGGCATATATCCGTCCCATACCCAGACGGAATCGGGAATTGTGACGGTATCGCCTGCCTTGTAGGAGGAAAGATCGAAATCCACCTCTTTTTCGAAGGACCAATGAACGTGAAGCTCGATACCTCTTTCGGTAACGTAGTAATCTGATACCATATATCCGCCGGCATTGGCAAGACCGCGGTTCTCGGTGTGGCGCATGGAAAGAGCAAATCCGCGCTCAACGCCGTTTACCTTTACGTCAAGGCTTTCATAAAGCCAGTCCTCAAGAGGAAAGGCTTCGTTTCCGAATTCATCGGTAGTGTATTCGGGAAGATAGGGATTGGAAATAAGGTATCCCTCGTCTGCCTCGATCTGGAAAGTAAGGAACCGGTTTCCTACCCAGGGCATATCACCGCCCGTTGCCTCATCGTAAAGAGTATCAACAACGGCGTAGCTTACCTTAACACCGGCATCTGGGTCTGAGGAGGTAACGCTGAGAGCTTTTATAAAATCCTCAGTTGTAGGAACCGTTTTTCCGTAATATATATCGTCATCTTCAAAGTCAAGGGAAATATCGATATCAGGCACGAATTTCCATCCCTCGTATCTGTCGGTGACGCTTGCGCCCACCGTTACGTTCTCCTGAGGCATTTCAAAGTACTCGCCGCAACTGATCTTATTTCCGTTAACCGTATAGTAGTCTACGGAATAGATATCTCTGTAATTGTAATCAGATTCAAAGGAAGCGTTAAAGCAGATATTTGCACCTGCCTCTGCCTCACGTACCATTGAATTCAGTCTGATGCTGTAGCCGCCGTCATACACGGTCTCATCCGGGGCTATAGTGTACGTAGCTCTTCCCGTAACAGAAAGGTCGATATAGCATCTTATGAAATAGTGCTCTCCCCTTTCGTTATTCTCGATCCTTACCTCGTAGGGCTGAAGTGCCTTTCCGTTTACCGCAAAAGAAATCCCGTAGATATCGGGAAGCATAAAGCTGTTACCGTCTGAAAAATCGGGATAAAGGCGAAGGCTCAGCTCTACGTAATTTGAAGAAGCAATATAAGGCTGCCAGCCGCACTCAAAATAAGCGTCAGAGGATTCTGTGCCCACTGTCAGGGCGCAGCCGTATACGTTACCCTCAACCGTTACTTCGGGAGCTACACCGTGCCAGGATTCACCGATCTTTGCAGATTCGGGAACTGCCACGGATATTTCGATATCATTATCCCCCGCAGCGCCGACGCAAGGTATACATATACACAAAAGTGCAAAAACAGTAAATAAAGCAATTATCCTTTTCATTGGATGCTCCTTAAAGCTATATTTGATAACACTATTATAACATATCTTTAAAAAATGTAAAGAATATTAACAAAAAAAGGTTGCCGCAGGATAACTGCGACAACCATAAAATTATTTCTTGTTTGCGATCTCGTCTGCAAGCATTGCGATGAAGTCTTCTGCCTTCATTGTCTGGGTCTGCTGGCTGCCGGAGCGGCGAAGTGCCACAGTTCCCTCCTCCTGCTCCTTATCACCGATAACGAGCATATAAGGAACCTTGGAAAGCTGAGCCTCACGGATCTTGAAGCCTGTCTTTTCCTGGCGCTTATCGGCACTGCAACGGATGCCCTGAGCCTGCATTTTTGCGATAAGCTCGTCTGTGTATTCGTTGTTTCTGTCAGTGATGGGAAGAACCTTGACCTGCATAGGAGCGAGCCATGCGGGGAACTTACCTGCAAAGTGTTCGATAAGGATACCGATAAATCTCTCGATGGAGCCGAATACAACGCGGTGGATCATAATGGGACGGTGCTTCTGTCCGTCAGCACCCATGTATTCAGCCTCGAAGCGCATGGGAAGCTGGAAGTCGAGCTGGATAGTACCGCACTGCCACGTTCTGCCGATGGAGTCCTCAAGGTGGAAGTCGATCTTAGGACCGTAGAATGCGCCGTCACCCTCGTTGATAACGTAAGGAAGGCCCATTTCATCAAGGGCAGCCTTGAGGCCGTTTGTGGCAACCTCCCAGTCCTCCTCGCTTCCGATGGAGTTCTCGGGCTTTGTGGAGAGCTCAACGTGATACTTGAAGCCGAAGAGGCTGTAAACCTCGTCGATAAGGCGAACGACGCCCTTGATCTCGTCTGTGATCTGCTCCTTTGTCATGAAGATGTGAGCATCGTCCTGTGTGAAGCAACGAACTCTCATAAGGCCGTGGAGCTGACCGCTCTTCTCGTGACGGTGAACGAGACCGAGCTCGCCGACGCGCATGGGAAGATCTCTGTAGGAGCGGGGCTCGGACTTATATACGAGCATACCGCCGGGACAGTTCATAGGCTTTACAGCGAAATCTGTCTCGTCGATAACTGTAGTGTACATATTCTCCTTGTAGTGATCCCAGTGACCGGAGGTTTCCCAAAGCTCACGGTTGAGCATGATGGGAGTCTGAACCTCAACGTAGCCTTCTCTTGTATGGATCTGTCTCCAGTAATCGATAAGAGTGTTCTTGAGGATCATACCGTTGGGAAGGAAGAAGGGGAAGCCGGGACCCTCGTCTCTCATCATAAAGAGGCCCATCTCGCGGCCGATCTTACGGTGGTCGCGTTTCTTAGCTTCTTCGATTCTTGTAAGGTACTCTTCAAGGTCAGTCTTATTGGAGAATGCCGTACCGTAGATACGGGTAAGCATCTTATTCTTTTCGTTACCTCTCCAGTAAGCACCTGCAACGCTTGTAAGCTTATAAGCCTTAACAGCGGAGGTGTAGGTTACGTGAGGGCCTGCGCAGAGGTCAACAAAATCGCCCTGCTTGAAGAAGGAAAGCTCCTCGTCCTCGGGAAGATCACGGATAAGCTCCACCTTATAGGGCTCACCCTTCTCCTCCATAAGTGCGATAGCCTCAGCGCGGGAAAGAGTAAATCTCTCAAGCTTGAGGTTTTCCTTTGTGATCTTCTTCATCTCGGCTTCGAGCTTTGCGAGGTCTTCCTCGGTAAAGGGAGTCTCACGGTCGAAGTCGTAGTAGAACCCGTCCTTGATGGAAGGACCGATTGCAAGCTTTGTTTCAGGGAAAAGGCGCTTGACTGCCTGTGCGAGGATATGGGAGGCTGTGTGGCGAAGGGCGCCGCGTCCTGCTTCATCCTCGAAGGAAAGCTCCTGAACGCTTCCGTCGTGCATGATTACTTTCATTGATATATCTCCTTTAATTAATAATTTACAAATAAAAAAACACCCGCGCAGAAAAATCTGCCGAAGGGTGCATAGCACGGTTCCACCTTGCATTTAACTCAACAGTCTTTAACGCAGACATACGGTATACTCGTCGCATACAAGCTCGGGAGTGGTCTTCACTGAAAATTTACCAAACAGGGCTCACAGCCAAGACCCCGTCTCTCTGATGGAATAAACA
>SVTD01000054.1 GCA_015063955.1 Oscillospiraceae bacterium
TCTTTCGTTACTTTTTATTATTCCTCTTCTTTTTATTCTGAGGAACGGGATCATGTCCGCCCTTTGACCACGGATTGCATCTGATGATGCGCCAGGCACTAAGGGCAAGACCTCGAATCACTCCCCACTCCTCCACCGCGTCAAGGCAATACTGCGAGCAGGTAGGTGTAAACCTGCAGCAGGGCGGAAAAAGGGGAGAAATATAGCGCCGATAAAACCTTACCGGCAGCAAAACAAGCCATTTAAGCATTATCCGAATCCTGCTTTCGAGGATCTTCAAGCATATCAAGCCGCTTTAGGCAATACTGCAAGTCACGCATAACGTCCTGCATTTTAGAAACCGTAGAAGCATTTCTCGCCGCTATTACGACAAGATTGCCCTTCTTTATGCCTATGCTCGCTTCTGTGAGTCTGTACGCTTCGCGGATGACTCTCTTTGCGCGATTTCTCTCTACGGCGCCTCCGATCTTCTTTGAGGCTGCAATTCCTACACGGTTGACAGGCTTCTTTTCCGGATTGGCTTTTTTAAGCACATTCGCTTTTTTGTCACGAAGGACATAAACGCAAACTGTATTGGCGGCGGCACGTCTGCCACCCTGATAAGCCTTGCGGTACAGATGATTTTCACTTATTGCCGTAAGCTTCACGTTTTTCCTCCGATAAGAATTTAAAATAAAAACCTCCGATACGGTCCGGGTTGCGGATCCACTCGGAGGTGGTCGGTCTTATTAAATATCCGAAATTGCCAATGCATTAAGGATCATATGACCGACGCCGGGCCTTTTCTGACAGCTGCAAAACTTAGTGAGTAAGTCTTGCTCTGCCCTTTGCGCGACGTCTCTTGAGTACTTTTCTGCCGTCTGCAGTCTTCATTCTCTTTCTGAAGCCGTGCTCCTTCTTTCTCTGACGCTTTTTGGGCTGATATGTTCTAAGCATATTCGCACCTCCTTACAGGTTTATGGAAAATTATTAATTTCTTATTTGTAGGGACAAGCGTCCCATTCGCATAGGCATCAATTATTATACATAACGGTTCCCCTTCTTGTCAAGTCTTTTTTTGAAACTATTTTTCGAAAAGGGCTATTATTTTTCGCAAAAAATGATTTTTTTGCACTTTTTTTACTTAATTTTTGCCTCTACGTTGTATTTATCCGCATATTCCCAGGCAAAGGAATCCTCCTGAACGCACATAAGCACTACCTTCGTGCTGTCGGCAAAGGCACCCTCTCCGATGGAAATAAGGGACATGGGCATATCGACGGTAAGGAGGTTATCCATTCCCGCAAAGGCGCAAAGTCCGATGACCTCAACTCCCTCGGGAACAGTCACACGCTTGACGGTATCGCAGTTTGTGAAGGCATAATCTCCGATCTTTTTCACGGTGTCGGGGATGGCAATATCGCGCAGAGAGGTACAGCTTGCGTAGCAATACGCAGGTATCTCCGTGATCTTTTCGGGGATATTCATTTTCGTAAGAGCCTTGCAGTCCGCAAAGACGTACTGTCCCAGCTTTTCCACTCCGTCAGGGGGCACCGCTCCGTCAAGGACCGTACAGTAGCAGAAGGCGTAATCCCCGATCTCCTTAACGGTTGAGGGGATCGCGGCAGTTTCAAGAGCGGTACAGCCGTAAAAGGCGCTGAGACCTATCTTTTCAAGCCCTTCGGGCATCGTTACCTCAGAAAGGGCTGTGCAGTTATTGAACGCAGCCTCAGGTATCTCCTTTATTCCTGCGGGGATCACTGCAGCTTCGAGTGACGTGCATTCGGTGAAAATGTATGCACCGAGAGTCTTCACCTTTTCGGGAAGGTCGATCTCCGAGAGCGAGGTACAGCCGCCGAAGGCGTAGTCCGCTATCTTTTCGAGGGATTCGGGGAGGGTGATCTTTTCGAGAGCCTTACAGCCGTAAAAGGCTCCGGTGGCGATCTCGGTCACAGTATCGGGAAGGGTAACCTCCTTGAGATATACGCAGTCTGCAAAGGTTCCTTCCTTAATGACCGTGTTCTCTTTGGGGATATTCACCGAGGTAACGGCGCATCTCTGGAAGGCGTACTCCTCAAAATAGGCAACGCTTTCGGGAAGGGTGACAGACTCAAGCTCAGTTTTATTGTAAAAGCAGCTCTGACCAATGGCTGTTACCTTATGACCGTCAAGCTTTTCGGGCACGGTTATCTCTTTTGCATCGCCCCAGTAGTAGGAAAGGGTGGCGGTGCCGTCCTTGTAAATGGCGTAGGAATAATCGCCCTCCCGCAGTCCCGCACGGTCGAGTGCACTTCCTGCGGGGTTTTTCTTCGCGGTGTTTTCCTTGAGGTCTGCCTCAAAGGCCGCCTCGTCAGACATAAACGCACCGCCAGCAAGAAGATAGACGCCGACGCCGACGGCAGCCGCAACTACCACCGAAATGAGAGAAATAAGGATTATTCTCGTTCTCTTCTTTTTCTTTTCTTTATTCTTTTCCAGGATCAACTGCTGCCTTTCCTTTTCGGAAAGCTTCTGTGCTTTTTTATTTTTCATTTTTATCTTCCTTATTTTTCTTTTCCTTGGGAATGTGAAGAGCCGTAACGGACGTTATAATGCAAATTGCAAAGCCCACCACGGAAATTATTCCGAAAATGATAAGGGGGATGGCGCTGATCTCAAAAAGCTCGCGAAGACCGATGCCCTCGCCCGCATACCTCATAACCATCATCATAATGGCAACCACTCCCACGAATACCATAATGACTCCGGAGAGAAATCTCCAGTCGCTCATAGGGGTAGGAGATGGATTCACGTCGTTGGGGAACATAGCCTTCATCTCGCCGATCTTTTCAACACCGAAAAGAATATGGTCCGCCGATACGCCAAGCAGAGGCGCCAGCCTTTTTACCGTTGCGGTATCGGGCTCCTCCTTGCCGCCTAGCCACTTTTTCACAGTGCCCTCGGGAAGCTCAAGCTCCTTTTCTATTTCTTCATAGGAAAGTGACGACTTCTCAACAGCCGCCGCGATTCTTTTTGTAATTCCACTCATATCTGCTTTTCCTTTACCGGATCTTATCCAGAACAGTATACCATACCGCCGGACTTTTTTCTATAGTTTTTACAAAAAACCTGTCCCCCACTTCAAATTCGGGTTTGTCGGGGAGGGGACGGGGGATGACGCAAAGAACTTTTTTGAAAAAAAGTTCTCTGCACTCTCAAAAAACTTCAAAAAGGGGATGGGTAAATTCGGGTTTGTCGGTGGGATGATATTGGTGTATTGTAGGGACCGGCGTCCTCGACGGTCCGCCCATCAGCACGCGAACCCAACGCTCAAATTCGGGTTTATCGAATTGTTTGAAATTCGGCAAACATCCCCTCCGCGTCATCCTGAGCGGAGTAAAACACCACAGTGCGGTGTTTTACGAAGTCGAACCGTCCCTTAGGACGGCGCCGTAAGGCGGGATCTGCGGAAAAGTAAGCTTTATCGTTAGTTTTTTCGTAGATCCTGCCCCTGCGGGGCACCACCCTAAGGGGTGGTTCGACTACAGAAATATCCCACCGGGATATTTCTTCCGCTCAGGATGACGACGAAGGTAGCGTTCGCTGCAAAATTAACTCACCGATAAACCCGAATTTGAAGGTTTTGTTCGTGTGCTGATGTCCGCGGCGGGCAAGGGTCTGCCCGCCCTACGGGTTATCTTCAACATACCGACAATCCTTATATATACCCCTCCTTTTCAAAGTTTTTTGAGAGTGCAGAGAACTTTTTTCCAAAAAAGTTCTTTGCGTCATCCCCCGTCCCCCCCCTATAAACCCGAATTTGGAGCTGGATTTTTAAGTTTTTGAAATTATCTTGCGTGTTTCGTTGACAACAGTTGAGAAAAGTAGTAAAATGGATGTAACTGTAGAAAAATACGCTTTGAGGAGGAAAAATTGAGCTCCGCTACTTTAAAAGAGAACAAGATGGGCACTCAGCCCATCGGACGGCTTCTTCTCACCATGTCCGTCCCCATGATGCTGTCAATGCTGGTTCAGGCGCTTTACAACGTTGTTGACAGCATTTTCGTTGCCCGCATCAGCGAACTGCAGTACGAGCTTACTGCCGTTTCCACCGCATTTCCTATCCAGAACCTGATGATCGCCTTCGGCACGGGTATCGGCGTAGGTATCACCACTCTGATTTCAAAGAGCCTTGGCGAAAAAAACCCAAAAAGAGCAAGGCGCGCTGCCGCTCAGGGCATAATGCTTGAGATTTGCAGCTGCATCATTTTCGTTCTCATCGGTCTTTTCGGAACAGAGGCCTTTATGAGAAGCCAGACAGGCAACGAGGAGATCATCCGCCACGGTGTTGACTATCTCTCCATCTGCTGCACCTTCTCATTCGGTATCTTTATAGAAATAACCTTTGAAAAGCTTCTTCAGAGCACGGGAAAAATGGTTCAGTCCATGCTTTCTCAGGCCATCGGTGCCATTATCAACATTGTTCTCGACCCCATTCTTATCTTCGGTATGTTCGGCCTCCCCGCAATGGGAATCAAGGGTGCAGCCTGTGCTACGGTGATAGGACAGATGGCGGCAGCCGTTGCGGCAATAATTTTCCATCTTGCCTCAAACCGTGAGCTTCGCATCGCTCCCTCCGATTTCAAGCTTCACAAGAAGCTTATTGCTAAGATACTTATCGTAGGTCTCCCTTCCGTTCTGATGGTCGCCATCGGAAGCGTTATGACCTACTGCATGAACAAGATCCTCTTCTCCATCAACAAGGTGGGCGAGATCGCAACCACGGTTTTCGGAGTTTACTTCAAGCTCCAGAGCTTCCTCGTTATGCCCGTTATCGGTCTTAATAACGGTATGGTTCCTATTATCGCCTTCAACTACGGAGCAAGGAACAAAAAGAGGATCACAAAGACCATCCGCCTTTCCGTTATTGCCGCCGTTTGCATAATGCTTTGCGGAATCCTTCTCTTCCAGCTTGCTCCCGAATGGCTCCTGGGTCTTTTCGGCGCTGAGAACGAGATGATGTCCATCGGTAAGACTGCCCTTCGTATCATCAGCCTGAACTTTATTTTTGCAGGATACTGCATCGTTATCTCCTCTACGTTCCAGGCATTCGGCAACGGACTTTTCAGCATGATAATCTCCTTTATAAGACAGCTCGTGGTTCTTATTCCCGTTGCTTTCCTGTTTGCCCGCTTCGGCGAGCTTTGGCAGGTATGGCTTGCATTCCCCATTGCGGAGTGCGCCGCTTGCGTGATGTGTACCGTAATGTTCGTCTACCTTTACAAAAAGCTCATCAAGCCTCTCGGAGAGGGTCCCTCAAAGGATGATCTTCTCAAAAAGCTTACAGAGCAGTTTGAGAAGGGCGAGATCACAGAAGAGGCCTACAACCACAAAAAAGCCGATATCCTCGACAATCTTTAATACTGAGACCTGCAAAGGAGATCCTTTGCAGGTCTTTTTCTTCGGCTTTTGCCGCCCTCTTTTCCCTTGACAAGGTTTTATGGGGATGGTACAATTTTAATAACGTCATTTTGAGGGATACATAATGAATAACAACGGTAACATAACAGATACGTCGGCTCTTGCCGAGCTTTCAAGGCTCAAGCTTTCCGAAGGGGAGCTTTCGGAGCTTGAGAGGGATATGGAAAAGATAGTTTCTTTTGCAAAAAAGGTGTGCGAAAGCGCAGAGAGCGAAAAGCCCTTCACGGTAAAGCGCAAAAACGTTTTGCGTGCCGACTCTCCTTCAATAAAAATAAAGAGGAAAAGGCTTCTTTCGGCAGCTCCCCGGGGCGGAGTGCTTTCCCATTACTACGCAGTACCGAGGGTGGTGGACTAATGAATATAACCGAAAGATCCTTAAAGGACCACGCTCTCGCCCTCAGAAGAGGGGAATATTCTGCAGAGGAGCTCTGCGAGGCTTATTTTTCAAAGATACAGAAGGAGGACCCGGTCCGTTATTCTGCCTTTCTGGATATGAGTCACGAGGTGACCGTGAAGCAGGCAAGAAGGGCAGACCGCCTCCTCCGACAGGGAGACGCACCCCTTCTTTGCGGAATACCCTACGCGGCAAAGGACAATATCTGTACAAAGGATCTGAAAACCACCGCCGCAAGCAATATTCTGAGGGATCATATCCCGCCCTACGATGCAACGGCCATCGAGCTGTTAAAAAAGCAGGGCGCCGCCCTGCTCGGAAAGACCAATATGGACGAGTTCGCCATGGGCTCGACCTCGAAAAGCTCTGCTTTCAAGGAAACGGCCAATCCAAAGGATAAAAGGCTGACCCCCGGCGGCTCATCGGGCGGAAGCGCCTGCGCCGTTTCTGCAGGTCTTGCCCCCTTTGCGCTGGGCAGCGATACGGGAGGAAGCGTCCGTCAGCCTGCATCCTTTTGCGGATGCGTGGGAATATGTCCTACCTACGGAGCAGTTTCCCGCTACGGACTTATCGCCTTTGCATCCTCTCTTGACCGCATAGGCGTGCTTGCAAGATCCTGCGCCGACGGCGCCCTGGTTCTCTCTGCTATCTGCAAGAGGGACAAGCGGGATGCAACAAGCCTTTCTCTTTCCCTTTCTCCCGATGAATGCATCGGCGGCGTGGCAGGGCTTCGCCTGGGAATTGCCGAAGAGCTTTTTTCAGATGCCGTTTCATCAAAGGTAAAAGATGCAGTCCTCAAGGCGGCAGAGGTGTACCGCTCCATGGGAGCAGAGCTCGTTTCAGTCTCCCTCCCCTCCCTCAGATACGCAACTGAGGCTTACTACATCATATCCTCTGCAGAGGCTTCGTCAAACCTTGCAAGGTACGACGGCATACGATTCGGCTCCCGCAGCGGCGAGAGCGCGTCTTCTATGGATGAGTTTTACAAGATCAACAGAAGCGAGGGCTTTGGCAAGGAGGTAAAGCGCCGCATTATGCTGGGTACCTTCGTTCTCTCTGCAGGCTCCTACGACGATTATTATAAAAAAGCCCTTTCTGTCCGCGAGCTTGTAAAGGCAGACTACAGAAAAGCATTTGAGAGGTGCGATCTTATTCTCTCTCCCACCTCACCTACTACGGCTTACCCCCTTTTGCGGGAAAGCGACGATCCCACGGCCGTTTATGCAGAGGATCTCTGCACCGTTTCCCAGAGCCTTGCAGGGATACCTGCCGTTTCCCTTCCCTGCGAAAAAAGGAGCGCGGGTCTTCCCATCGGAATGCAGCTCTGCGGCCCCGCCCTTTCCGAAAGCCTGCTCCTTCGGGCAGGTACGGCATACGAGGAGGCGATAAAATGAGAGGCTACGAAACTGTTATCGGGCTTGAGGTCCACGTTGAGCTGAAAACGAGAACGAAGATATTCTGCTCCTGCCCCACCGATTTCGGCGCAGAGCCAAACTCTCAGGTCTGCCCCGTTTGTCTTGGCCTTCCCGGAACCCTTCCCGTTCTGAACAAAAAAGCCGTTGAGCTTGCCGTACGTGCAGGACTTTCACTTAACTCAAGCATTGCAAAGCATTCAAAATTCGACAGAAAAAACTATTTTTATCCCGATCTTCCAAAGGCATATCAGATATCCCAGTTCGATATGCCCCTTTGCACGGGCGGCTATATTGAAATAGACTCCGACGGCGAAAGAAAGAGGATCGGTATTACCCGTATCCATATGGAGGAGGATGCAGGAAAGCTTCTCCACCGCGACGGCGCCACTCTTATCGATTGCAACCGATGCGGCATTCCCCTTATCGAGATCGTATCGGAGCCTCATATGAGCAGCGCCGCCGAGGCTGTGGCATATCTCAAAAAGCTTCGCCAAGCTCTGCTTTTTGCAGGCGTTTCCGACTGTAAAATGAACGAGGGAAGCCTGAGATGCGACGTCAACCTTTCCGTGCGGCGCCCCGGGGAGCCCCTTGGTACCAGATGTGAGCTGAAAAATCTCAATTCCTTTAAATTTATTGAAAAGGCCATCGAATACGAGAGCAAACGGCAGATAGAGGTCATTGAAGCCGGCGGCGAGATCGTTCAGGAAACGCGCCGATTTGAGGAATCAAGCGGCAGGACCTTTTCCATGCGAAAAAAGGAAAGCCAAAGCGATTACCGATTCTTTGCGGAGCCCGACCTTCCTCCCCTGACTCTTTCGGGGGCTTATATTGAAAAAGTGCGCGCCTCCCTCCCCCTCCTCCCCGATGAGAGGGTAAGGATGTACAAGGAGCGCTACGGCGTTCCCGTCTCAGACGGAGAGGTGCTTACTCAGGAGGTGGAATTCGCCGATTATTTCGAGGAATGCGCCCGTCTTACAAGGTATCCGAAAAGCGCTGCAAACGTTATCCTTTCGGAGCTTTTGGGAATAATTGGGCCGGGTGACAGCCTTTACCGCATCGCCCCCGCCCACGTTGCCGCCGTATGCAATATGACGGGAGATGAGACCGTCAACTCAGCAACGGCAAAAAAGCTTATCCGCCTGATGTGGGAAGAGGATTTTGATCCCGAAGAAAGGGTGGCGAGGGAGGGACTTGCCCAGATAAACGACGAAAAGGCGGTCCGCGCCTTTGTAATAAGCGCAATCTCCAAATGCGAAAAAGCAGTTGCGGACTACAAAAACGGAAAAGAAACGGCGATTCGCTCCATCATCGGTAAAGCTATGGGCGAAAGCCGCGGACGCGCAAACCCCACAGTTGTTGCCTCCCTTGTATACGAAGAACTTCAAATTCTTTGAAACAAAAATGAGTTGCTTTTTATTTGCAACTCATTTTTTGTTTATTTCAGGATTATCGGTTCTGCATAAAATATAATCTATGCTGACATTATAAAAATCTGCCAAACAAATCAATGTTTCTGTAGGCGGAATTCTTTCTCCGGTCTCGTATTTTGAAAGAAGTGCTTGCTCAATACCTGTTTTCATTTGCAAGGCTATTTGCGTATATCCTCTTGATTTTCTAAGTAATCTCAAATTATTCTTCATACTCACCCCTCCTATGACATTGTGTCATATTAACAACTTGACAATTATGACGATTCGTCATATAATACATTCAGGGTATGGTAGATGATACCAAAAACGGAAAGGATGATTTGTTATGAGAATGGAATTAGTAAGTTTTGATGCCTCTACAATCAGAGCGTATATGCTGACCTCCCCTGCGCTCGAGCAAGGAATTAGGTATATTATGCATACAACATCTGTTGAAGATCGCACTATTGCAGCAGAAGCGGCTATTAGAATGGCGCAAGAAAAATGCTACATGATATGGAAAAGAAAACTTGAATATGACACTCTCGGTGCGAATCCCGAAGGGACAGTTTTCGCTGAATTTGAAAAAGACGTTGCGGAGAAAAAGTTCTTCTATTGCAAAAAGATGAAGGCAGAAGACGAAGCCGCTGAAGAAAAGCGAAAAGAAAAGGAAGCAAAAGAGTACAAGGAAGCACTAGAACGGGACGAAAGTATCAGAGTTCGTGAGTTGATACGTTTCTGCAAAGAAAACAAACTTGATTTCCATACAGAGAACAAAAAATACGTGTTGAAAAAGAAAATATTGAGTTCCATTGGATATATTATAGCAAGTATCGGTGCTATAATCTTTTTAGCCGGTGTTGCCGATATGCTGATAAGATGCTTCACCGACTCTTATCCCATTGCTGCATTAGCGGATATACCCGTAATTTGGCTGGTCCTTGGCTTTGTCGGACTTTTTATTTTGGGCTTAGGCGGTGCTATTGTTCCTAAAGTACCTGAAGGGTTTTATGATCAAATTAAACCTGGCACAGAAGCATATAAAATAATTTGCCGTCGTATTAAAAACGAAAAATAACGACAACTGCAGCTTAAAAACAAAGAGATATCAAAAGGCTGTTGCGCTTTGAAGCGCAACAGCCTTCTTTAAGCTTTTCAGTTTGCCGCAAGAGTTACTGTGAAGCGGCATCCGCCCTCGGGGCGGTTTTCGGCATCGATATCTCCCGCATATATGGTAAGTATGCGGCTTACAAGGGCAAGACCGAGACCGTTGCCCTCTGACTTATGGGAGGTATCCTCCTGATAGAACTTTTCAAAAAGGTGCTTCTTTGCAAGCTCCGAAATACCGGGGCCATCGTCGTCGACGGTGACGGTAATGATCCCGTTTTCCTTGAAAAGCCGTATCTTTACCTCGCTGCCCTCGGGAGTGAACTTTACGGCGTTTCCGATAATGTTATCCCATACGTGGTGCAAAAGATTTTCATTTCCCGTATATTCTACACAGTCAAGCTCTGCGTCTATCTCTATGTTCTTTTTTTCCCAGGCGGGCTCCAGAACTACTATAGACTTGCGGATCTGCTCGTCAAGACGGAATCGGGTCTTATTGGTCTGTATGGACTGATTTTCGATCTTTGACAAAAGAAGGATGTTGCCCACAAGGACGGAAAGACGCTCCGTATTGAAAAGAATCTTTTCAACGTATTCCTGCTCCTCCTCGGAAAGAGAATCGCAGCCCTGAAGAAGGGTGGTATAGCCCTCGATAGCGTTGATGGGGGTCTTGAACTCGTGAGATACGTTTGACACGAAATCTGTCTGAAGTATCTCCGTTGCGTTGAGCTGCTCCATCATCAGATTGAAGCCGGCGTACACCTCCTGTATCTCCCGGGGAGAGCCCTCAGTTTCAAGACGGACGGAGAAATCGCCGTCCGCAACCTTCTGCATCGCCTCTCTCAGCTTCTTGATGGGGTCAAAGAACAGCCTTGAGAAAAGTCTCGTTGCAACACCGATGGCGATAAGGGAGAGAACTGCGATCTGAACGAAGAGCGGAACCTTCTCAAAGGAAGGAAACACCATTGTTATCAGGCTCGAAAGGCCGAAGGCGATCAGAATAAACACCAGCGCCTCCGCAAGGACGAGCATAGTAAGTCGGGTCTTCAGGTTGAACCATCCGACCTTAGTATTTCTCAGCTTATCAAAAAGCTCGCGGCTTTTGACGTTTTTTTGCTCCTTATCCTTCAAAGCTTCACCACCTTGTAGCCCACACCGCGGATAGTTACTATCTTGAAATCGGTGTTATCGCGGAAGCGATCTCTCAGACGTCCAATATGTACGTCAACGGTATGGGTATCGGAATCGGACTCGTAGCCCCAGACCTCGTCCATAAGCTGCTGACGGGTAAATATCTTTCCGGGATAGGACGCCATTTTATAAAGGAGCATAAACTCCTTCTGAGGCAGAGAAAAGCTTTCGCTGCCGCAGGAGACGGTGAAGGAATCACACTCAAGAACAGTGGTGCCGATAGTCTGGCGGCGCTCGTTTATCATCTGAGCACGGCGAAGCAGGGCGCCTACCCTCAGCACCATCTCGTTTACGTTAATGGGCTTGACCATATAGTCGTCAGTTCCCGAAAGAAATCCGAGACGCATATCGTCAAAGGCATCCTTCGCCGTTATCATAAGAACGGGAGTATTGTTGCCCGCATCTCTGAGAAGACGGACAAACTCGTAGCCGTCCATAACGGGCATCATGATATCGGAAATAATAAGGTCAAAATAATCGGTTTCCAGGGAATCCAGAGCCTCTTTTCCGTTGCCCACCTCGCGCACGGTGTAGCCGTGCTTTATGAGAACGTGGGAGAAAAGCCGCCTCAGCTCGCGGTCATCCTCGGCGATAAGAATCTTAAGCATAAATATCCGCCCTTCCTTTAAGCTTTTTTCATTATATCACATAATTGTGTCTATTTCAACAACTGAAAAACACCTTGCAGGCAATGCCTGCAAGGTGTTTTTTCTTATTTACCTGATACGGTGATGCCGTCGAATGCAGCGTAGGGGAGGAGGGAGTAGCCGTCTGCCACTCTTTCCCTGGAGATCGCGCGGAGGTTTTTCAGCATTCCTGCAAGGTTACCGGAGATCATTGTCTCTGATGCGGCGCCAACGATCTTTCCGCCCTCGATGAGGAAGGAGTTCTTTGCAACGCCGGAGAAGTCGCCGTTCTGAGCAGGGTCTCCGCCGGAGAAGCGTCCCACGAGGATACCGCGGTCGATTCCCGCGATGATCTCATCAAGGCTCTTATCGCCCGCTTCGATGACCATATTGCCGCCGTTGTTCTTTGCTCTCTCAGCGCCCGTTTTATTGGAGATGTAGAGGCTTACGAGGAAGTTCTTGAGAACGCCGTCGCGAATAAAGTCAAAGTCCTCGGCAATAAAGCCCTCCGTGGTGTAGGACTGTCCGCAAACCACGCCCTCGGCACCGGGTGCGAAGGAAACGGAGATGCGGCTGTCTGCAACCTGCTCGCCGATGGAATCCTTCCAGATGCTCGTGCCCTCGAGGATGGTTGTATCGGATGCAAACTTATCAACGATGCTGCCCATAAAGTCGCAAAGGCAGCCGGGTGAAAGAAGCATCGTTCCCGTAAACTTACCCTCTGTTGCCGTCGTATAGATCTGCTTCTGAACGTCCTCAAGGTCGCGCCTGATGCTTCCCAGCTCAATGGCAGGCTTATCAAGGTTATCGCAGATAACGCCGCTGGAGAAGAAGGAGGATCCCTGCTCACCCTCGTGGGCGGAGAACATAAGGTCGAAATTATAGTAGCCTGCGTCCTTTGTATAAACTGCGCCGTTCGTGTTGCGGTAAACGGAGTGAGCGTTTTCGTGGGTAACGATCATCTGCTCGATAACGATGAGAGGATAATCACGCCTGATGGTCTCGCAAAGCTCAGCGCTTCTGTCAAAAAGACCGTTAAGATCAGGCTCAACAGCGCCCTTTCTGAAGTATTTTTCGCCCGAGTCGGGAGCAAGGGCCCATGCGGGATCGGGCTCTGCGGACTCAGCGGAGGCAATACAGTTCTTGATCGCCTCGTCCACCTTGTCGTCATCAAAGCTGTTAAGGCCCACTGTTCCCTTTTTGCCGCCGATGAATGCGGTGATGGTGAGGGAGTTATCAAAAAGTGTTCTGAAAAGGGAGAATTCGCCGCCGTCAACGTTGAATTCACGGGTCTCTCCGCTGGACGCGGTGCAGTACGCCATATCTGCGCCCGCAGCCTTCAGCTTTTCAATTATCGTTTCGGTAAGAATATAAAGCTTATCCATTAATTTTCCTGCTTTCTTTTGCTTTGTGCATAGGCACAAAGCGGGCGTGAAAAAGTGTACTTACGATTTGAGCTATCGTATTTTTCACGCTCTTATCTGCCGCCGATGGTGATCTTGCAGCGAACCGCAGGGCCGCCGATGCCCACGGGCATAGGCTGCTTCTTGCCGCAGTAGCCGCTTGAGGACCAGGTCATAGTATCGGAAACCATATCAACGGTCTTGAGCATCTCGAAGGCTACGCCGGAGATGGTAGTATCAAGAAGAGGACGTCCAAGCTTTCCGTTCTTGATCTCGTAGCCCATGCAAACACCGAACATAAACTCGCCGGTGGTGTCTGCCTGACCGTTATTCGTATCGATGAAATAGTAGCCGTCCTCAACGGATGCGATCATCTCCTCAAGGGTGGAGCTGCCGGGGAGGATAGCTGTGTTTCTCATTCTGATAAGGGGCTCGTCGGAGAAGGAGTATGCGCGGGCGTTTCCGCAGGGCGCCATACCGAAGCGGTCAGCAGTTTCGCGGCTGTTCATATATCCCGTAAGGATACCGTCCTTGATGAGGACCTGATCTGTGCAGGGGGTTCCCTCGTCGTCAACGTAAACGGGGAGGGGAGCCTCCTCGCCAAGGCAGGTGTGAGCGAAGTCCACCATAGTTACGAGCTCGCTTGCCACGGGCTTATTCAGAGTATGAGCGGCAACGCTTCCGCCGAGAACAAGGTCTGCCTCAACGGTGTGTCCTACAGCCTCGTGAGCAAGCATACCGGAAAGCTCGCCGCTGAGAATACAGGTCTTGACGCCTGCCTCGGGGTGAACGCCGTCACGCTTTATCATAAGCTTTTCATAAAGGTCGTCGCACTTCTCAAAAAGTGCTGCAGGTGTGGTGAACACACGGTCAAAGGGGCCGAAGCCGCCTACAGGAACAAATCTCTCGATGGGGGTGCCGTCCTTTGCTTCTGCAGTCATTCTCAGATAGATGTATGCGCGGGGGATAAGGGTGTGACCGCAGCATCCGTCATTTGTAACGAGATACTTTTCCATAGAGTCAACGCGAACGGAAAGACCGCGGCCGGTGATGCCCTTGCAGTTTTTCTCGATATATGCGTCAAGCTCCTTGGCAAAATCGATATACACCTTCTGCTCAGGGTCGGAATCGAAGGTGGGACAATAGATCTCACGGGGTTCGATGGCGGGGAAAGGCGTCTTTCCCTTGTTGATGCGGGAATCCATGAATACCGCGTTTTCCGTAGCAGCCCTGAGAACGTTTCTTGCCGCCTCCTCGGATACCTCTGCCATAGAGGAGAAGCCGTAAACACCGTTCTTGTAAACGCGCGCACTTACACCGGAAACCTCGCTTCTTGCATTGCCCGTAAGGTTACCGGAAATTATGGAAACAGAACGGGTCTTGTTTTCCTGACAGCGAAGCTCCGTATGAACGCCGGCGTCAAAGTCGTTTCTTATATTAGTTACGCAATCTTTCAGCATATTGCCTCCTGAATCTTTGTATTTAGTTTATTTTACCACTCCGCAAAAGAAAATACAACACCGTAAACGTAAAATAATTGAAACCGACAAATTTTCAAATTCGGGTTTGTCGGTGAGGACGGGGGACGCAAAACCTTTTTTGAAAAAAAGGTTCTGCACTCCAAAAAACTTTGAAAAAGGGTGGGATAAATTCGGGTTTGTCGGTGGGTTCACACGTGCTTTACCGTAGGGGCGTCACTGTGTGCGCCCGCCATCTGCACGCGAACCAAACTATATTTTCAGCTTCATTGAGAATGAAAGAATAGCTGTAATCATTGGTAATTCTTTCATTTGATCTTTAGCTTTAGCTTAAAAACAGTTCTTGTGCAGATGTAGCAACCCTTCCGTCATCGGTGCCGAAGAATTACTAAAAATACAATTCAGCTTGCACCGATGCCACCTCCCCTTCACAGCACCTTCGGTACTGAGAAGAGGAGGCTTTAGTTAAGCGTAGCAGTTTATCGCGAGTGCGATCTCCCCGATAAACCCGAATTTGAAGGTTTGGTTCGTGTGCTGAGGGCGGCGGGCAAGGGTCTGCCCGCCCTACGGGGTAGCGGCAACATTTCGACAAACTCGAATTTATACCCATCCCTTTTCAAAGTTTTTTGAGAGTGCAGAGAACTTTTTTTCCTTGAATTTACAATGTAAGTGCAACAGAATAAAAAAAGGAGTGACACAAAGGGAAAATCCTGTATAATGGTGTTTGCGGACAACCTAAACAGGAGGAGACCAAATGTGTCACTACAAA
>SVTD01000055.1 GCA_015063955.1 Oscillospiraceae bacterium
GCCGCAATCGGCATCCTTGTCTGCTCTGTCCATTCTTCTGCCTGCACCGCGGAATTTTGCAAGACCGCGTGCAATATCCTCGCCCTTGCCGCCGCAAAGGTGGCAGGCTGCCGCCGCCGCCAGGGCATCGCAAATACAGTGAGCACCGGGAACGGAAAGCTCAACGTGGCAAAGAAGCTCATCAAAATGATATATATTGAAGTGACCGCAGCCGTGAACGAAGGTAATATCGTCGGCACGGTACTCGGCGTCCTTTACCTCAACGCCGAAGGTAACGAGGCGGCCCTCATAGCCCTTTGCCGCCTCCATAACGTCGTCGTCGGCACAGTTTACAAGTGCGGTGCCGCCGTCGGTAAGCGCCATAAAGCTTCTGTAGGAATCGTGGATCTGCTTCATTGATTTGAAGTAATCAACGTGGTCCATCTCGATGTTGAGTACTACGGCGATGGTGGGGTAGAAGGAAAGGAAGGAGTCCATATACTCGCACGCCTCGAACACGAAATAGTCCTCGCCGCCGATGCGGTGGTAGCCGCCGCCTGCGTCCTTCATAACTGCACCGCAGGAAATGGTGGGATCAAGACCCGCCTCCATAAATACGAGACCTGCCATAGAGGTGGTGGTGGACTTTCCGTGCATACCGGAGATTCCGACTCTCTCCCCGTAGCCGGACATAAGATAGCCGAGGTAATCTGCACGGGAGATGCAGGGGATCCCCTTTCTTTTTGCCGCCGCATACTCGGGATTAGTTTCGGGGATAGCAACGGTATAGATAAGAGCGTCGATGCCGTCAACGTGGGAGGCATCCTCCTCGTAGTAAACGGTGATACCGAGAGACTCAAGCTCCTCCGTTACGGGAGTTCTCGTTCTGTCATAGCCTGAGACCTCGTGTCCGCGAAGGCGGGAGATATGAGCAAGGGAGCACATGGAAACGCCGCCGATGCCGCAGAAAAACAGGCTTTTCTTACCCTCAAGAAGCTTAGAGATAACGCCTGCACCGAAATTAGTATTATCGAGAGCCATATGAAACCTCATATAAATTTATAGTTAGGTACATTATACCATATATGTATGAAAAATGAAATACTATTAAGAAAATTTATTAAATGCAAAAAGCCGCAAGCACGGGATCAGAGGAGGTGCGTAAGAAATGAGACGGACAAAAGCTTCAGTAAAAACTCAGGTTTATCGGGGAGTTAATGCAAAGAACTTTTTTGAAAAAAAGTTCTCTGCACTCTCAAAAAACTTTGAAAAGGGATGGGTATAAATTCGGGTTTATCGGTGTGTTTCAAACTAAAATTTGATAAGCTGAAGAAGCGATTTGCACCCAAGCCTCCCTCCGGGAGGGAGGTGGCTCGCGAAGCGAGACGGAAGGAGCACTCGACACGAACGTTACTTGCTCGCTTTATAGCGACTGCTTTCCGTTCGTTCACGCATGCTCCTTCAGTCAGCCTTGCGGCTGACAGCTCCCTCTCGGAGGGAGCCTTATTTTCGTCAGCTTAAACCCACCGACAAACCCGAATTTGAAGGAAGGTTCGTGTGCTGATAGGACTACAGGTTACCTGTCAACAGTTCGACAAACCCGAATTTATACCCCTCCCTTTTTAAAGTTTTTTGGAGTGCAGAACCTTTTTTTCAAAAAAGGTTTTGCGTCCCTCGTTCCCCCTCCCCGATAAACCCGGAAAGGAACAGGCGCTAAACAAAAATGTTGAAAACTTGTCCGAGGGCAAGTTTTCAACATCAGCTTTCAGTTTTAATCTTCTTTTGGGGCTGTATATTCTACGATATCGCGAAGGAGCTGCTTATTTGCTTCTGTCTGCTTTTCCTTTTTCTCGCTGCTCTTCATATCAAGAGTGGAGGTTACTCTTACTGCAAGCATCGTATCAGCGGGGATAAACTTCAGCTTGGGATTGCTCTTATAAAACTCCGTATCCCCAAGGCGGATTCCGTACTCCTCAGCTCCCTCGGGGATCTCATCGAAGATCTCCGAAACGGGTATGAATGCCTTCTGCTCCGCAAGTCCGCGATAAAGATCGGGATCCAGCATACAGAACATATGGGAGCCGCTGGTTATCTCCGCCATAAAGCGCTGATATGCAGCGTTATTGGCATTTGCATCGTATGTATAGACGGGATATTCGGGATTGTACTCGCGGATACGCTCCGCCTCCTGCGTGCGGCGCTCGATCTCAGCCTCTGTGAGGAACGTGTTATCAGTAAAGCTGATAACGCGGTGTCCGTCACCGTTATAGTCGCCCATAGCCTCAACGATAGCCGCTTCAAGATTATCATAATCGTTGCCTATCATAGGCTGGGGACCGGTATACATAATATATGCATCCGCAGGCTTTGTGAGTATCATCTGGCTGATAACGATGCCGGCAAGAACCAGTATAAAGATGCCTATGCCGATATGCCACTTGTGAAGATACCAGAAGTTTTCGAGCTTGCCTACCCTTTTCTGGGGGATCAGGCTTTCGTGAGGATTAACGTTATCCTCTCCCTTGGCCTTCAATACCTTCAGGGCATTGGATTCCTCAACCTCGAAGTTCTCATCAACCTGAAATTCCTGTTTTTTCTTTTCTTCTTCCATTGTACCTGTCTCTTTCGGTCAATTTTCTTTATTCTAACATTTTTGAACGTAGATTTCAACCTTATCTTGCGATTTTACTTATTGTTAATAAACGATCTGCCCGCAACGCTTGCTGCATTTGAGCTATAGACAGGGGAGCAAAACCTCTTTTGAAAATAGGCTTTGCACCCTGTCTCCGGATTTATCCGCGCTCGCTCTACATTTTGCGAAAGCCCTCTCCGAGGACGTCGCGGGCGTCGCTTACGGTGACGAATGCGCCGCTGTCCGTTCGGCGGACAAGCTCCGTCAGGGCAAATATCTCACTTCGCTTGACAGCGCAGAAAAGGATCCTTCTCTCCTTTCCCGTATACCATCCCTCGCCTTTTATAACGGTCACACCGCGCCCCAGCCTTTTCGTTATCCTGTCGGCGATCTGCGTATGCTTTTCGGAGATTATCAACACAAGCTTCGATGCGCCAAAGCCGTCCAGCACAGAGTCCAGCGCCGTTGCAAAGCACCAGAGCGAGGCAAAGGAAAAAAGAATATCCCAGCCCGTTCCAAGCACCCCTGCGCAGGACAGAACGATTACCGCATCGATCACAAGAATAAGCTTTCCCGTTGACAGAAAGGGAAAGCGGCGGTGGATGATATGGGCAAGAAGATCGGAGCCCCCGGTGGTAAAGCCCTTTGAAAGAAGCACGCCCGTTCCCGCTCCCATGAGAAGTCCGCCGAATACTGCAGAAAGCAGGGGGTCCGAATGGGTATAGGGAAAGGCTGAAAGAGCGTCCGTTGCAAGGGCGGTTCCGAGAACTCCCAGCAGAGCGTTGATAAGCCCCAGCCTCCCTCCTCCCATCCTCACCTCTAAAAAAAGAAGAGGCAAGTTCAGAAGCACCGTCATAAATCCGATGGGAGTGCCGAAAAGACGGAAAAGAGTGGTGGCAATACCCGTAAAGCCGCCCATGGTTATGCCTCCCGGAGTAATGAACATATTTACCGACAGTCCGTACAGGGTCGAGCCTATCACCCAGACTATCACCTTTGACACTATATATTTTGCAGTTTCCTTCTTGTTTTTCATAAGCCTCTCCATACTTTTCTTGAGTTATATTTCCCTGCAAGGCCTCATAAAATGTACCGTACTACAGAAAGGTAAAGGAAAGGTAACAATAATGGAAAATATTTATCTGCCTGAGGGAAGTCTTATTGATACTGATATGAACGTTATGTATACGTCATCTCTCAGAATGCTGGAAAAGGCAATGTACAAGGGAAAGATACTTGAGGGGATATGCACGGTATGCGATTGCCGCGACATGAGCCTCCACATTGACCTTGGCTGCTGTGAGGGTATAATTCCCAGAGAGGAGGTTCAGCTCACCTGCTCCGGAGGAAAGGATATTGCGGTAATAACCAGGGTGGGTAAGCCCTGCGCCTTCAAGGTCACCTCAATAACCGGCGGCGAGCGTCCAAGGGTGCTGCTTTCAAGAAGGGCGGCTCAGGCTGAATGTATGAGGGAATACGTTTCCCTCCTTTCACCCGGGGACGTTGTTCCCGCCACTGTCACCCATCTTGATCCCTTCGGTGCATTTGTGGACGTGGGATGCGGCATCGTATCGCTTATCTGCGTGGATTCCATATCCGTTTCGAGGATATTTCACCCCCGAGACCGCCTTTTCGCAGGGCAGCACATCTATTGCGCCGTAAAATCCGTTGACCGTGAAAGCGGCAGGATGTATATGAGCCTCAGAGAGCTGCTTGGCACGTGGGAGGAGAACGCCGCAGCCTTCTCTCCGGGCTCCTGCGTTGCGGGGATCGTTAGAAGCATTGAGGATTACGGCATATTCGTTGAGCTTTCACCGAATCTTGCAGGTCTTGCTGAGCTGAGGGAGGGTATCGCCCCGGGGGACGTATGCTCCGTCTACATAAAAAGCATTATCCCCGAACGGATGAAGATCAAGCTCGTCATAATAGACTCAAGAAGATCTCCGATCAATCCGGGGATAAAGTACTATATCGATACTCAAAAGGTTCGTCACATCTCACATTGGCGTTATTCGCCTGAGGGATGCCTAAAGGTTATAGAAACGAATTTTGATCTGCCCGTGGCACCGGGGACTCTGTAGGCTAAAGCTTAACGTCCTCAAATCCAAAGCAAAGAGTGGGGCGGTGGCTGTCGCTTGAAAGAATGAAGCTGCCGCCGCCTTTTTTTATATACTCGATGATGGGCGAGGCGGGATAGGGGGCTGACCTGTATCCCCTTGCAATGACGCCCGTGTTTATCTCAAAAAGCTTTCCCGTGGGCAGGAGTCTGTCAACGGCTGACTGCCACGCCTTAATGTACCGCGGATGGCTCTCGTCAATAAGGGGATCCTTTTCGTTGAACTTCGTGAGAAGATCGAAATGACCGATAATATCGGCGCAGGTCTTATCAACAACTTCGCCAACGGTGCGAAAATACTCCTCGGCAAAGGCGAGGGGATCGCCTGCAAAATGCTCGTTTACCGCCGCTCTCAGATCGGCGGCACTTTTATCAACGGAGAGGTATTCCCCGCCCGCCTTGACGTAATGGACGCTGCCGATAATATAATCGTAGCCCTCGGCTCTCTTTTTTGAATAATAATCCTGCTCGATACCGCAAAATATCTCTATCCTTGGGCGGTATTTTTCCTTGAGACGGGATATTTCCCTTTTGTATTCCGCCTCAGCCTCAGGGCTCATGCAGTAATCGGGGTCAAAGGGGGTATAGGAATGATCGGAAAAGCCGAGATGGGTCATGCCAAGGCTGAGAGCAAGCTCTGCCAGCTCCTCGGGGGTGCATTTTCCGTCGCTGAAGGTGGTATGAACGTGAAAATCTCTTTTTATCATAAAGAAATTGCCTTTCTTGGTTAAAGAATAACGGGAACGGGAGAATCTATCTCAACGGAATCGGGAGTAACTGAGCAGTCCATTGCAATGATCTTCACTCCTGCCCGGCGGCACTCTCTCAGCGCCGCAGCAAACTCCGGGTGCATTTCGGTGTTTGGGCTGAAGCCGGTTATCCCCTTCATCTGTATAACGAAAAGAACGTATGCGCCGTATCCCTCACCGACGGCTCGGATAAGTCCGCGAAGGTGCTTTACGCCCCTCTCTGTGGGTGCATCGGGAAAAAGAGCGACACCGTCTCTTTCAAGGGTCACGCCCTTGACCTCAAGAAACGCCTTTTTCTCCCCGTCCTCTATATAAAAATCAAATCTTGAGTCGCCGTGGGTGTACTCACGCCTGATACCTGCATCAGAGGAAAACAGTCCGCTTTTCGGCAGCCACTCTCCTGCGGCGGCGTTTACCACCTGAGAGTCCATATTGATAAGAATACTTCCCTTTTCAACGGCGATCAGATCGTAGGCCGTTTTCCTTTCGGGATTTTTGGACCTTTCAAGGTATACCGTTGCTCCCGGCAGGAGAAGCTCACGGCATCTGCCCGTGTTTTTTACGTGAACGGTCACCTCTGCGCCGTCCAGAAGAACCCTTGCAACAAACCTGTTGGGGCGGCTTATAAAGGTTGCCCTTACTATATCCGTATATTTCATTTCCGCCTCCTTTTTTATGATTATACAACATTCAAACCCTCAGGACAACCGTTTTTTCGAAAAAGAGAAATATACTGCCTATTGAATGTAATGTCGATCTTTGTTATAATATGAAATATAGTAAAAATCAGGAGATAAATATGACAGATCCCGAGACATATAAAGAAACAGAAGAAACAGAAGAAACAGAAGAAAAAAAGGAAGAAGAGAAGAAGACGGTGAATGACGAGTCTCCCGAGGAGGAATCGGCACCGAAAGAGAAAAAGAAGAAAAATCCCCTGAAGGTGCTCTGCATACTTCTTTGCGTGCTTCTTGTTCTTGGCGGCACGTTTTTTGCCTTTGGCGACGTTATCCTTAATTCCCTTTTCGGACTTTTTGCTCCGGATATTCATTTTAAGTATATCTGCGCCGTGAACGCCATCGATATTTCAAAAGAGATCACAGATGAGGGAGTGCAGGGCGCCAAAAAAGTCCTTGAAAACAAGACCGTGGAGGGAGAGGCAACGCTGAAGGCTTACCCCGGAGGCACCCTATCCACCTTTACCGAGAGCCTCGGTATCTCCGACCCTTCCATTCTTTGCGAGTATGAGATAACGAAAAACAAGTCTCTCTCATCCTTTGATCTTGACCTTTCCCTTGGAAAGAAGTCATTCGTCTCCCTTGAGGCAAGGGCAGACCTTAAAACAGGCAAGGCAACGGTGGCTATCCCTGAGCTTTCCGACAAGGCGCTCTCATATACCGTAAAGGAGCTGAAGGAGGTAAATCTCCCCGACAGCGATACGGTTATGGAGCTTATCCCCGAAAAAAAGCTTTCCTCAAAGCTGGCGGTACGCTATTTGCTCACGGCCTTCGGCGAGGTGCGCAACGTTGACAGAAAAAAGGAAGAGCTGACCGTTGGCGACTCTACTGAAAAGCTGACGAAGCTCACCGCCCGTATTACGTCGGAAACGCTGTATAACATTGCCGACGTTACTCTCAAAAAAGCCGCCTCTGACAAGGATATCAAGAAATACATACTTGAAAACAGCGAAAGCGTTCTTGCGTTTATCGAGGAAGTAAGCCCGAACACCTTCGAGGAATACAAAGGTCTCTCACCCGAGGAGCTTTACGAAAGGCTTTGCGACGATGCCGCAGCCCTTCGGGAAAAGCTTGATAAGATCAGAGATCTTACCCCGAAAAAGGAGCTTTTCGCCCTTACCTTCTGGATAAATGCCAAGGGCGAGATCCTTGCCCTTGACGCAAGGGTGATAAAATATGCGGGAGTCTATCTTGCCGCCATCTCAGAGGACGGCGAGACCGACTGCGAGTTCTCAGTCTATACCAAAGACAAGACCTACCTTTCCCTCAAGGGTGAGCTCAGGGATGAGGACGGACTTTTCTTTGGCGACCACGATATCACCGTAATGGACAAGACCCTTGAGCTTGAATACTCGGATATTGACGGTACCCTTCTCAGACAGGGCTGCCTTAACGGCAATATTAAGCTTGTGGACGGCTCCTCAAAGGTCTCGGTTCAGCTTGAATGCGAAAGCGACGGCGACACCACCGAGATCTCGGGAACCGTTGGCTACAGGTCCGCTCCCCTTTTCCTGCTGACTGCAGAGGGAGAAGAAAGAAAGCCGGCGAAGCCTGCCCTCCACACAGACTGCGTTGAGCTTTCGGAATGGAAAAGCATCTTTTCCGAAAAGAATCTTGAAAAGCTTTTGAAAAAATCCGGTCTTTCGGGGATCTTTGATCTTGCAGGGGCCTTTATGAAAAAATAAGGAAACAAAGTGAAACTTGAAATTAATAGCATAAAAAAGAGCTACAAAAAAAATCAGGTGCTCCGCGGTGCTTCACTTGAAGCCGTAAGCGGCGAGAGCATCGGCATTCTCGGCAAAAACGGAAGCGGAAAATCCACTCTTTTTTCAGTTCTCTGCGGACTGGTAAAGGGGGAGGGCGAATTTCTTCTCGATTCCCGCGACCTTATGAAAAGCCCGAAGGAAAGAGCCGCGGCAGTAGGATTCATTACCCAGGAGCCGCCCCTTTTCCCCGAGCTTTCAGCCAAGGATAATCTTCTTCTCTGGTATTCCGCAGACAGGATCAAAAAAAGCCTTGAGGGGGGCGTTCTTTCAATGCTTGGTATCGGTGAATTCTTAAAGGTTCCCGTATCGAAGATGTCAGGCGGTATGAAAAAAAGGCTTGCCATCGGCTGTGCCGTTGCAAGGGATCCCTGTGTACTCCTTCTGGATGAGCCCTCAGGTGCTCTTGACATCGTCTGCCGCCAAAGAATCGGCGAATATCTTGCCGCCTTCAGAGCGGCCGGAGGTATCACCGTTACCGCTACCCACGACGTTCACGAGCTTTCATCCTGCAATAAGCTCTACGTTTTAAAGGACGGCACCCTCACGCTCCACAACGGCGAGCGCGACACGAAAACGCTGGCGGAGCTGCTTTTATGAGGGGCGCGCTTCGTTATTTTGCCGCCCGATCAAAAAGAGCCCTCCGCTACTACCCTGCCGCTCTGATATTTGCCCTTGTCACCGCCCTGCTCCTTTCAGCTCTTGCAGGTGCCTTGCTTTTTGAAAAGGAAGGGGAAATAAATGAGCAGAAATTACGGGTGAGGGTGGGCGTCGTCGGCAATCTTGAGGACACTTATCTTGACCTTGCGGTCTTTGCTCTGCAAAATATGGATTCCTCCCGCGTTTATGCAGAAATGATCACAATGGAGCCTGACGAGGCTGAAAAAATGCTTGATTCGGGTGAAATAATCGGCTACGTAACGGTGCCTGAGGGGTACGTGGAGACAGTTATGAGCGGCGAAAACCAGCAGCTCACCTACACGGTCAAGGATTCCCCCGCCTCCCTCGTTCCCATTCTCATGAACGAGGTTGTGGGAACCGTTTCCCGTTACGTTACCCTTTCGGAAAACGGGATCTACGGATATACTGACTTTTGCCGTGATATGGGCATTCCCCGCTCCGAGTACCGCCCCCTGGCAGACGGGCTGAGCGTTGAGTATCTGATGACTATACTTGAGCGTGAGGATGCAACTGAAACAAAAATCCTCGAGGGCACGAAGGGCCTTGATCTTTTCGGCTACTACACCTGCGCGATATTCGTCATCGCAGTTCTTTTGTGGGGCATATCCTTTGCTCCTATGATGATAAGTCAGGAGAGCTCACTTTACAGGCTCCTCCGTTTCAATGGAACGGGTGCGTTTTTGCAGACTTGCGGAGACTTCTTGCCCTTCCTTTTGCTTATGGTGGCAAACGTTCTCCTTCTTGGCGCCGCCGTTTCGGCATTTGGCGCAACGCCGGAGCCTCTGCTTCTCATAATAAAGCTTCTTCCCGCGGTGTCTCTTCTCTGCGCCTTTCAGTATCTTCTCTATGAAATTTCGAAAAGCCCCGTTTCTGCAGTTCTTATCCAGCTTTTCTCCTGCGTAGCCTCAAGCCTTGCCTCGGGATTTTTCTTTTACCGCAATGCACTTCCCGAAAGCGTTGCTCTTTTCGGAAGGCTCATTCCCACGGGCGTTGCCTTTGACTACGTAACTGACGTATTCCGAAAGGGAGACTGCTCCCTTTCCCTTCTTATTACCGTTATCCTGACGGCGGCTCTTCTCCTGCTGGCGGCGGTCGTAAGAGCCGGAAAGATAAGGAGGGCCCGGTGAATATTTTAAAAAGCACGGCAGTTCGCTACTGCCTTATGAAAAAAAGGCTTCTGAAAAAGCCATCCTTTATTGCTATTCTTTTGTGTATCCCCCTTCTCACCTTCGCCTTTTCCTTTTTTGCAAAAGAGGAGGATGCGGGGCTTATCCGCGTTGCCCTCGCTTCAAGGGATCGGGACAGCTATTCTCTCAGTATTATGGAGGATATTGCAAAAAGCAGCGAGACTGTGACCTTTATCGTAGCGTCCTCCCCCGAAAAAGCGCGGGAAGCGGTGACACGCGGCGAGTGCGACTGCGCCTGGATCCTTGAGGACGACCTTCTTTCAAAGACGAAAAAGCTTGCAGAGGGTGAGTCCGTCACCCTTGTGACCTCCTGCGAGGGCGAGGAAAGCACCCTCAACAGCCTTGCAAAGGAAAAGATATTTGCAGCCTTTTATAAGGAAATATCATATCGGATCTACGAAGCATATTGCCTTGATGCCGAAGCCTCGGCCACTGATGAAATAATATCTTCCGTCTACGCCGAAAACGCAATCGAGGGAGAGCTTATCCGCTTTGAATATGAAAAGGGCGGCGAGGTGAAGACCTCTGAAAAGAGCTACCTTCTCTCCCCACTGAGAGGACTTCTTTCGGCAGTTATGGTGCTTTGCGCCCTTGCGGCAACGGTGTTTTACCTTTGCGATGAAAGGGACGGCGTATATACCCTTTTCAAAAGGAACGGTCGCTATTTTGCCCTTTTCGCAACGAATCTTTCGGCGCTGTCTCTTTGCGCCGTATTCGTAAGCATCGCCCTGCTCTTTTCGGGAGACTACACCTCGTTTTTCAGAGAAAGCTTACTGCTTATTCTGTATATTCTCTGCCTTTCGGGCTTTTCGTCACTGCTGGGGGCAGTATTTTCAAGGGTATGGACATTCAGTATAGTGATACCCGCCGTTACCGTGGCAGCCCTTGCCCTCTCTCCCGTTTTCGTTGACCTTTCAGGACTTTTAGCTCTGCAGATCCTTATGCCCTCTTATCATTATCTTTACAGCGCCGAGGGAATAAGCGGCATTCTGCCCCTTCTTCTGTACTTCCTCCTGTCGACCGCACTTTCCTATGCAGCTTTCACTCTCTCGCATAAGTCAGGAAGAAGATAATTCCTGAAATCCGGAATAATGCGGACAGGCAAAAAATCTTGTATTTTACCGATAACCAAAAAGAGATCCGCACAGCGGATCTCTTTTTTAAAGGTCTGTTCGTTTTCTTATGGGAACGGCAAGAAAATAAGCGCCGACAACAAGGGCTGCGTCCTTTACTGCATACGGAAGGGATACTGCAAGAAATGCCTGCAAAATTCCTGCAGATTCCACGAAGGAATACTGCAAAATACCGATCAGATGGCAGACGCAGAGGCCGAGCATTCCGAAAAGGATCCCCAAAAAGGGCTTTTTCTTCATTCCGAGCCCCGAAAGGAGGGCGAGAGGCAAAAAGCCGATAACGAATCCCCCGGCGGGGCCAAGAAGGACTCCGACTCCGCCGATAAATCCCGAAAAAACGGGAACTCCCACCGCCCCTATCGCGATAAAGATAAGAGTGGCAAGGCTGCCCCGTCCCCAGCCGAGAACGTACCCCGCAAGGGCAACGGCAAACACCTGAAAGGTCAGGGGCACTCCGAAGGGAAAGGGTATCTGCCAGACGGAAAGGGTTGCGATAACAGCCGCCATAAGTCCCGTCAATACTATGTTTTTCGTTTTAGAATTCATATATCCTTATCAAAAATGCTGTCGCAGAAGCGACAGCATTTTCATCAGTCAAAATAACCGAGCTTATAAAGAAGCTCTGCGGAAAGAAGTCCGCCGCCTGCGGCGCCGCGAAGGGTGTTGTGGGAAAGTCCTACAAACTTCCAGTCGAAGATCGCGTCCTCGCGAAGACGTCCTGCAGTTACGCCCATACCGCCGTAGATATCGCGGTCAAGATGAGCCTGAGGACGGTTATCCTCTTCAAAATAAGTAATGAACTGCTCGGGTGCATGGGGAAGACTGTACTCCTGGGGAAGTCCCTTAAACTCAGCCCAAGCCTCGAGGATCTCTTCCTTTGTAGGCTTATTCTCAAAGTTTACGAATACGGTCGCCGTATGTCCGTCAAGAACGGGAACGCGGATGCACTGGCTTGTGATAACGGTCTCCGTGCAGGGAACTACCTTACCGTCCACAAGGTCGCCCCAGATACGGAGGGGCTCCTTCTCGCTCTTCTCTTCCTCGCCGCCGATGTAGGGGATGATGTTATCAAGCATTTCGGGCCACTCGTTGAAGGTCTTGCCTGCACCGCTGATAGCCTGATATGTGCTTACCACTACCTGCTTGATACCGAACTTGCGGAGGGGTGTGAGCATAGGAACATAGCTCTGGATGGAGCAGTTGGGCTTAACGATGATAAAGCCCTTTTTTGTGCCGAGGCGCTTCTTCTGCTCTTCGATAAGCGCGAGATGCTCTGTGTTGATCTCGGGGATGAGCATAGGAACGTCCTCTGTCCAGCGGTTTGCTGAATTATTGGAAACTACGGGGATCTCAGCCTTTGC
Organism: Oscillospiraceae bacterium; assembly: GCA_015063955.1. GTDB lineage: Bacteria > Bacillota > Clostridia > Oscillospirales > CAG-272 > Avispirillum. Next base: position 12,339 of record SVTD01000055.1, read on the forward strand.
GTATGCCTCCTCAAGGGCGCGGATCTCGTCCTTCTTCATATCTACCGCGCAGAAAACGAAGTCTACGAGTGCACCTACCTCATCGATGTTTGCCGCATCGAGAACCGGCATATCGCAAACAGATTCAGGCATAGCGTCCTGCATCTTCCAGCGATTGCCTACCGCCTCTTTATATGTTCTTCCCGCGCTGCGAGCACTTGCCGCAAGGGCTGTGATCTCGAAGAAGGGATGATTCTGGAGAAGCATTATAAATCTCTGACCTACCATACCGGTAGCTCCGATGATACCTACTCTTTTCTTGTTTTCCATTTTCGTATACCTCCTAAAAAAAATGAAATACAACTTATATTAGCACAAGAACACTCCTTTGTCAACGAAAAGAAGGAGTTTTCCTTCTATTTCCCTTGACCGTCGGTTCAGTCTGTGGTAATATAATATGAAGAAACCATCCGAAAGGTATACTGATGAAAAGAATACTTGCTTTGTTACTTGCTCTTATCACCGCGGCTCTCTGCGCCCTTCCCCTTCAGGCGGCGGAATGCGAGCACAATTACATAAGAAGCGCAGTCGCTGCAAACTGCACGGATAAGGCTCATATGCTCTATCTTTGCCGCAAGTGCGGCCACTCCTACAAGGTCTATAACGACGAGTACGAATTGCCCGAGGGGATCTATCTTCTTGCCAAAAGCGAGCGCAACGAGGAAAGTGCCACCCTCACGGTTACCGTTGAGCTCGGCAACAACCCCGGACTTATTGCATCAAGGCTTTGCGTAGGCTATAACGGAGCTACCCTCTCCCTTCGAGAGTATATAAACGGCAGCGTATGGTCAGAAAACGACTATACTGCAAAGGTCAATATTGAAAACAACCCCGTATGCATCCTCACGGAGGATTATACCACCGGGGTTCAGAACAACACAAACAGCGGCCTGTACTTCACTCTTGTTTTCGATATTATCGATCCCGACGGAAGCTACAATATGTATTTCTCCTCCTCCAACAATGATTTTCACTCCTGGGACGAGGAAACGGGCTCTATTGTCCCCCATCCCCCCACCGTTATCAGCATCGTAGGCAAATCGGAGCTTGGAGACCACAGCTACGTTGAAGAAACCACCCTGCCCACCTGCACCGAGGGCGGCGCAACCACCTACACCTGCGAGTTCTGCCTTGACAGCTACACAACCGAAACGACGGAGCCCCTGGGACACGACTGGAGCCTTCTTGACGTAACGAAGGAGCCTACTCTCAAGGAGGAGGGCATGGCGCTTTATACCTGCACCACCTGCGGAGAATGGAAGATGGAGTCCATCCCCACCCTCACCCCTTGGACAAAGGGCGACCTCAACAACGACGGACAGATCAACTCTATCGATTCTAACCTTATGAAGCGCTTTCTCGTCGGCGTCAGCGCGACCGAGCAGGCGATTGACGCAGCAGACCTGGACTTAGACGGACGGCTTAATGCCATGGATGCATTCTTGTTGAAGCTGAAGGTATCCGGAAACTGACAAAAACGCAAAAAAGATCCGCAATAGGCGTTGTACCCGTAAGGATACAACGCCAGTTTTATTCGCCTTACGGCGAGTTATATTGCTTCGCAGTTATATTCGGCTACCGCCGAGTGTTATTCGCTTTGCGAGTTTAGGAGCGAATAAAATATCACTAAAACCGAAAGGTTTTAATATCACTTTGCCGATAGGCAACATAACACTGTGAGACCTGTCTCACAATATCACTATTAAAATATTTTTTGAGACAGTAAAACGGATGTGCAGAAATTCTACACATCCGTTTAATATTTGTCTCATACCATAACAGGCAGGACATTTAGGCGCCCAAATGTCACTTGTTAGGAGAGCCTAAAACCCTTTTCTAAACAAATATCACCTATTCGATAAATTGGAATTTACTTAGTTAGTAATCTTTCAGTTTCTTCCATGTCCTTTGCAATCAGGGGTCGCATACTGTCCTTGTACTTCGACAAATCAGCGCCATGAAAACATGATAGTATCCTTGGAATGTATTGTGGTTTTGCCATACCTACTTGTACAAGAGCCTTGATACATTGTCTGGCAGTAATCGGTTTTTCGTCCGT